>WLEX01000099.1 GCA_009704065.1 Actinomycetota bacterium | reverse complement strand
GGCAAGAATAAAGAGAACGAAAACAATCGACATGAGTACTGCTGAGCCACCCCAGGCACGCGTGACCGAGTTTTCTGAGCCAACGCCCAAGTTGCCAAAGATATACGTAGGCAAAGCAGCCATCGGGCCACTGGTGATATTGGTCGTGAACTTCACAAAATACTGAGATGTAAGAAGCAATGGTGCAGTCTCACCAGCTACACGAGCTACGCCCAAGATTGACGCAGTGATGATTCCTGATCGAACTGTAGGAAGAACAATGCGGAACACTGTGCTCACTTGACTTGCACCCATTGCATACGACGCAGATCGAAGATCATCGGGCACCAGCTTGAGCACTTCTTCAGTGGTGCGAGCCACAGTAGGCAGCATCAGAATTGCCAACGCCAAACCACCAGCAAGAGCATTGAATTTGTTGAAGATAACCACAACAACCGTTGTGTAAATGAAAAGACCCGCCACGATTGATGGCACACCACTCATAGCTTGCGTAAAGAAGCGAACGTACCCAGAAAAACGGCCCTTGGTTTCCACAATATAAATTGCTGCGACAATTCCGAGAGGAATCGCGATAACAGAAGCAATCGAGATAAGGATCAGAGTTCCCGCAATCGCATGGGAAATACCACCGGTATTGAGAGGGTCATCTCCGGTACTAATCAACATGTCAGTAGTGAGAAAGCCGCTATAGAAAGCGTGGCGCCCATTATTGAACACGGTGAACAAAATGGAACCCCACGGAATAATCGCACTGCTAAAAGCCAAGCAAATAACAGCGGTAGCCATGCGATCTTGACCTGCTTTTTTTCCATAAGGCAAAGAGGTTAAAAATGCCACGATAGGAAACACAATTGCGAAAGCCACATATGAGCCAAGGACACCAGCAAGACCAGTGAGCTGTACCAGAATCCATGCTCCCGCTAGCGAAGCCGACGACATGAAGCCCGCTTGCTTCCATGCACGTGCTGTGTGTTTCCACGGCTTTTGTGGAACTGGAGTCACGGGTGAATTTACTGTCGAGGTCATGCTGCGCTCCGAGAACGACTAACGATGTAGGTAGCGGTGGCATTAACGGCCAACGTGACTAAGAACAAAACCAAACCAGCAGCCATGAGTGCTTTCAATTCGTAAGGAGTTGCTTCTCCGAAACGCGTTGCAATAAGCGAAGCAACATTGCCACCCGCGGAAGCAAGAATTTGGAAATTGACTTTAAACACCAAGTTGAGAACGAGATATACCGCAACTGTTTCACCCAATGCTCGACCAAGGCCCAACATGGCGCCACCAACAAGTCCACTGCGACCAAATGGCATCACGACTGTGCGAATGGCACCCCATTTCGTTCCACCAAGTCCGTAAGCGGCATCGATTTGATCACGAGGTGCTTGGCTATACACCTCGCGTGCAACTGAAGTGGTAATCGGTAACACCATAAGTGCGAGCAATAGTCCGGCAATGAACGGCGAACGATCGAAAATAGGTGCTGGCACTTTAAAAATCCAGATCCAATCGAACCAAGAGTTCAAAGACTTTGCCCAACCCGAAGCCTTTGGCATAAGAATTGTGTATCCCCAGATTCCATAAATCACCGAAGGAATTGCAGCAACAAGATCGAGAACTGCAGTGAGTGGCTTACGAATGAAATGCGGTGCGTAGTACTCAAGGAATAATGAGACAGCAATGGCAAAGGGAACCGCTACGCATAATGCGATGACTGCAGTGACCACGGATCCGACCAACATCGCAGCGATTCCAAATTTGGCTGGAGCTGATGCGTCACCACTTCCCGCGTCCCATTGCGTGCCCGTGATAAATGAGAGTCCAAAGTCTTTAAAGATTTCGAAACCACGAAACAAAAGGAAGCCAGCAATAAGCCCAAGAACAACAAGAGACAACATTGCACCGCTTGCTATGAAGGTGCGAAACACCTTGTCGGCTGTACCCCGGCGAATGACAATGTCGCGTTGGGTGGGGACGGTCTCTGACACCCCCAAAGTCTCCCAAGTCCAGTTGACTAGGAACTCACGCCAAAGTGAACGGAAGATGAACCCCACTTCTCTTTGAGGTGATTTTGTACCTTTTAGAGCGCCAAATGGCTGTTCGCCAGCGATTCCACGTCTGCGGGGTCATGGGAGACCAGAACCGTGACCCCAGGGAAAGTAGCCAAGACCTCGGGCATTAACCGACGAAGGGCTATGCGTGAACCGGTATCTATCGCAGCAAATGGTTCATCGAGAAGCAACACCTGTGGTTTCAACACCAATGCACGAGCGAGAGCAACACGTTGTTGCTCACCACCACTGAGTTCATGTGGTGCACGAAATTCAAAACTGTGAAGCCCTACTTGTGACAACGCTTCTAATGATTGTGCATGAGCTTGTTGTTTGTTAACACCGTGTGCACGCAAACCATAGGCAACATTGGAGATCACATTCATATGTGGGAAGAGGCGTACGTCTTGAAAGACAACAGCACATGACCTCTTCTCGGATTGGATAAACATCTGATTCGCTGGTGCATCCCAGATGTCGTCGTTGCACTTCAATGTGCCGTGTAACAATGAGACCAACCCTGCGATGGTGTGCAAAATAGTTGATTTACCAGATCCATTAGGCCCAGTGATTGCAAGTACGTCACCATCGTTGACCGATAGTGATGCATCACGATGAAATGCTCCACGTCCAACAGCACCATGTAGTTGCAGACTCATCGTCCTACCATCCAACGATCTCGCATCGTGGCTAAAACACCCACCGAGATAAAAATGAGCACTAGCGACAACACCAATGACAGTCGATAATCAACCGACACCAATTCGTACACCGCCATTGGCAATGTTTGCGTCCGTCCAGGGAAACTGCCAGCAAAAGTTATTGATGCTCCGAACTCGCCCAATGAACGCGCCCATGCAAGCGCAAGACCAGCAACAATCGCTGGACGTGCTGCGGGTAATGCAACTGTGAAAAATACCCTGCTGGGCGATGCGCCTAGAGTGCGCGCTGCATCTTCTAATTCTCTACCGCTTTGACGAAACGATGCCTCTACAGCCAACACCAAGAACGGTATTGCGACAAACACTTGTGCCATTACTACCGCACTACGGGTGAAGGGCAGAGAGATATTGAACCAGTCATACAAGTACTGCCCCACTATCCCTTTTCGACCAAATGCGGTAAGTAACGCGATTCCGCCCACAACTGGTGGCAGGACCATCGGCGTGATGCACACAACTCGAAGCATAGAAATGCCTCGCAGTGAAGAGCGTGCTAGCAACCACGCCAGTGGTACTCCAAAGAGGCACGAAAGAAGTGCGGCGATTAGCGAGGTTTGCATCGAAATGAGCAGCGCGTCCCGAGTTGATTTTTCGGACAACATAGAACCAAGATCAGACCATGGCACACGAATAAAAATGGCCACGAGAGGCAGGCTGAGAAATACCGCCGCAATAACTGCAAAAGCAATAAGCAAAGAAGAAGATCTTGTCAATTTCATGGAGCGAGGAAGCCGTACTGAGATTGGAGAGCCGTGGTGAACGTAGGGCTACTAATGAAGTCAACAAACTGTTGGGAAACTTTTCTCGTATTGAGCGCCGCAATGTAGTAGCCGTTGTTTGAGTTCACATCGTCAGCAATTGGAATGCACTGAGAACGCTTCTGCTTCTGTGCATACACACAATCACTGTGATACACGATGCCGGCGTCAAGTTCACCCATCTCAATCTTGCTCACCAGATCTTCAACAGAAGGAGACTCGGTGTCGGCTACCGCACGGCGAGAGATTCCTGCCTGTTCAAGAATGGTGTCTGCAAGGGCACCACAAGGCGCTGTTGCAACACATAGACCGACCTTGATCCCAGGATTAGAAGATTTGGTTAATTCAGAAACGTTGATGATGTTGCTGGAGAAGCGTGATGCCTTATTCACCATAATCTCTGCACTATTTCTGGCAAATAAAGTGGTATTGACCGAGCGACCAGAATCTATAACTGTCTTCATGGTCTTTTCGCTAGCTGATACAAAAACATCAGCAGGAGATCCATTCACAATCTGTACGGCCAAGGTGGCAGACGAGCCATAGCTGTACGTCACATTGGTGACACACGGATGCTCTACAAGAAACTGTTTGTGAAAATCAGCAAACGCATTTGCCATAGAGCTGGCGGCCAGTACAACTACTGAGCCTTTCGATGACTCGTCAGAACATGACTTCACTGCAGACTTCTCCGACGCGGTTGCTCCACATGCCGACACAGCAATCACGGCTCCCATCAGTACTAGTCGTCGAAAACGCATCCTCACAGGGTAGTCAATGTTTGACTACTTCGGCAACGGAACTACCATGAAGCCATGGCTAAACATGATGCCCAAATAGCGCGCCAGGTGGTGTTGGCACTCATAGTTCATCAGCCTCGTCACGGTTGGGCCCTGCATGAAGAGTTAGCCCCACTCAGTGAAATTGGCAGGGCATTTACTTTGTCACGCCAACTGGTGTACCGAGCGATCGATACCTTGGAAACTGACGGTTTGGTAAAACGTGCCGTGCCCAAAGATGGTGGCGGTGCAGACAAAGTAATTATCTCTCCTACTGCTGCGGGCAAGAAAGTTGCCTCGCAATGGCTCAATCAACCCGTCATGCACTTACGTGACGTGCGTACTGAGCTGGTGGTGAAGATTATGTTGCGTGACCGTTTTGGATTGCAGCTACAAGAATTTCTATCCACGCAACGCGACGTATTCGAACCGTTGATTGCAGCTATCAACAAAGAAGACTCGCACTCCCCCGTTGATGCATGGCGACGTGAAAGTGCTAGCGCAGTAAAAAGATACTTAACGCGTTTAGAACGCGAAGCGCATTAACCGCCGAGATAAGCAGCACGAACGGCGGGATCTACCAAAAGATCTTCACCGGTTCCGGTTTTAACCACATACCCGGTTTCAAGAACGTAACCGCGATGGGCAGTACGTAATGCCTGCGTAGCATTTTGCTCCACCATAAGAACAGAGATGCCCTCAGAGTTGATTTGCTTCACAATGCTAAAAATTTGTGCAATCAGCATGGGAGCCAAACCCATGGATGGCTCGTCGAGCAACATGAGACGTGGGCGACTCATGAGTGCACGGCCAATAGCGAGCATCTGCTGTTCGCCACCCGACAAGGTGCCACCGAACTGTGTCATACGTTCACCGAGGCGTGGGAATAAATGAACTACGTGTTCGAGATCGGCTGCTTTGTGATCGCTCTTGTACCCGCGAATGTAGGTACCCATCTCTAAGTTTTCGCGCACGGTC
>WLEX01000098.1 GCA_009704065.1 Actinomycetota bacterium | reverse complement strand
CTGAAGCCTTCATGATGTGTGGCTGTTGTCCTAGGTATTGAGTCACCATCAGTCGAGCCATATCGAAGGCGGTCTTTCGGTCTTCGTGAACGCTGCAGACAACTAATTGTGGGCGATCAATCGATTCCCATGAACGTCCCGCTTTGTCAGCGCCAATCGCCAGATGTTCAATTGCCTTCCTGTTGTAGTCGGGTGACACCAAATAGTTCAACACCACGCCATCGGCGATTTCGCCAGCCAATTCCATCATTTGCATACCGGTTGCGCCCAAATAGATAGGAACATCTTTGGGACGACGGTCTTGATAGACGTAATCGAGTTCGACGCCATCGAGATGAACAAACTCACCATTCATAGTGACGGTCTCGTTGGCAAGAAGAGCTCGTACCGCAGTGATGATTTCGCGCATGGCGCGCAATGGCTTCGCACGTGAGATGCCGACTTTTTCTGCAAGCGGATCCCACCAAGCGCCAATTCCCAAGATCACACGTCCAGGCGCAAGGTCGTCGAGTGTAGAAAATGTTGCAGCAAGGCGCGCTGGATTACGTGTCCAACAATCGACAACGCCTGAACCAATCTTGATGGTGTCGGTGACCGCAGCAAAGGCCGACATGGGAACAATTGCATCTCGCACGAGACGACTATCTGCTTGCCACACTGCT
The DNA here is from genome assembly GCA_009704065.1 of Actinomycetota bacterium. Lineage (GTDB taxonomy): Bacteria > Actinomycetota > Acidimicrobiia > Acidimicrobiales > Ilumatobacteraceae > UBA2093. The sequence goes on along the minus strand of WLEX01000098.1, from coordinate 4,642 downwards.
TCAAATCCCTTTTGTTCAGCGTATTGGGCGTACTCCATACCCTCTTTTATGGGGTGAGCATCTTGTAGATAAATTGCTGCTGGGCTAGTCATAAGTTTTCCTTACAGAGAGGCGAGTGGTTACTCGTTCGAATCGTTGTTCTTCGGTTTCATTGGCAAAGTGGTGCGCCACATACCATCGGCATTGTGGAGTGCTGCTGCTACTGCTGGCGCGGTTGGCACAAGCCCAATCTCGCCGACACCCTTAATTCCGTAGGGGCTACGGGGTTGTGGGCATTCCACCATTGTCACTTCAATTGGAGGCATATCTTTTGGTCTGATAATTCCAAGAGAGCGAAGAGTCATATTGGTGGGGAAGCCCAATTCATTGCTGGGGAAGTTCTCAGAGAGCGCATAACCAAGACCCATGTGAACTGCGCCTTCGATTTGCCCTTCACACAATGTGGGGTTGACTGCTCGACCAACATCATGAACAGCAACCACTTTTTCTATCTCTTGTGTGGTTTTATCCATCACCACAAGTTGTGCTGCATATCCGAATGCGGAGTGAATAGTGGGGTTCTCAACGCCTGGTTCGCCAAGATGCTGTGTCCAGTCGATGACGTATTCACCCATGTAGTCGACTCCAACGGCACATGACGCTTTCTTGGCCTCTTCACATGCAAGCTTGACGCTCGCTGCTGCCATGAGGGTGCCACGACTACCGGTTGTTTGTCCGAAGCCGAGTTGACGTGTGGTGTCGACAATGACGCGAATACGAGACGATTCAATTCCGAGTTCTTCGACAGCAACTTGCAATGCAACAGTGTGAACACCTTGGCCCATCTCGGTCCAACCGTGACGCACCTCGACAATGTCGTCTGCGCGGAAATGAACAACGGCTCGTGCAATTTCACGGAAACCATTTCCGAGGCCAGAGTTCTTTAACCCAAGCCCAAGACCAACTGCTTTGCCTTCTGCGACTGCGACGTCGTAGGCAGATTTAATGGTGTCGAGGCACTCCTCGGCGCCCAAGCAACCGTCGTCCATGATTTGTCCGGGTCCCCACACTTCGCCAGGATGTATGACATTGCGTTTACGAATCTCCCAGCCAGAAATACCAATCTGTTCTGCAAGTCGGTCGAGGCAACCTTCCATTGCGAATTGCGCTTGATTGGCGCCAAAACCACGAAACGCTCCGCATACGGGGTTATTGGTGCGTACCGCGATCGACGACACATCAACTGCAGGGGTGTGATACGGCCCAGTGGCATGACCCGCTGCGCGTTCGAGAACTTTCATTCCGACGGAGGCATATGCCCCTGAGTCGCCCACCATGCGAGCACGAACGGCAGTTATTTTGCCTTCAGCGGTGGCGCCCACTGTGTACACCATATGTATGGGATGCCGTTTGGCATGCATGAGCAGACTCTCTTCACGCGAAAGTGTGCAGCTAACAGGTTTCTGCAACAACCATGCAGCAAGAGCGGTTTGTGCTTGGTTCGACATGTCTTCTTTGCCACCAAAAGCCCCACCGTTTGAAACCAACTCAACTGTCACTTTGTCGGTTGGAACATTGAGTACCGCGCATATTTGATCGCGATCGTCCCACACGCCTTGTCCGCCTGAATAGACGTGCATTGTGCCATCGGCAGTATTGGGAACTGCCAATGTTGCCTCTGGTTCAAGGAAGGCGTGTTCAATGCGTTGAGTTTGGAATGTTTCGGTAACAGAGAAAGCGCTAACTGAAAGAGCAGCATCTACATCGCCTCGCGCATACTCGCTACGTGAAAGAACGTTGTCTGTAGTACCTGCAACTGCGATTTCGGTGTCTTCAATTGCTGCATGTGCATCGACAATAGGGCGGTGCACGTTGTATTCGACTTGAATGAGTGCTGCTGCGGCTCGAGCTTCACGACGCGTATTGGCAACGACAATGGCAAGTACGTCGCCCGCATAAGAAGTACGTTCACCAACCCCGATGAACACGGGCCAGTCTTTATAGATGATTCCTACTCGCAAATCGCCTGGCACATCTGCTGCAGTGAACACGGCAGTTACGCCTGATGCGGCGAGGGCAGCGGATGAATCGATGGAAACTATGTCGGCACGAACATGTGCCGTGAGATGCAGTGCTGCATGCAGCATTCCGGGAACGCGAATGTCGTCGACATAGCCACGATCACCCAAAGCCAGAGCTGAAGCTTCGTATTTTGTTCCGCGCGAACCAATACCGCTAGGCATCGATACATCGACAGGTGTGCCTTGAGCTACGGCTTCAATGGCATCAAGCACTTTTACGTAGCCAGTGCATCGGCATAGGTGTGCTCCAAGGTGGCGAGCCATATCTTCACGTTTTAGATCGGCACCTTTTTTATCGATTTGTGATTTGGCTCGCATCACAATTCCGGGAATGCAGAATCCACATTGCAGTCCACCACAAGCAGCAAATGCATCGGCGTACTGTTGGCGCTCTGCTTCATCGACACCTTCAAGGGTGGTGATGTTCTTGCCTTCTGCTTTCGCTACAGAATATTGGCAAGACACCTGGGCTTTGCCGTCGATCATGATGGTGCAGCAACCGCACTGGCCGCTCGGAGAACATCCGTCTTTGGCTGAAGTGATGTTCAACTCGTCGCGCAAGGCAGCGAGGAGATGCGGGTGGTCACTGGCAACAGATACGGGCTGGCCATTGACCGTGAATGACACCTTGGTGTCGAGTGGTGGAGAGGCAGTCATTACCTAGCAACTTATACGAAATGTAAAGCTGAAACACCTATGAATCATGGGTCGCGTGGGGCGATGCCCTATGGAATAGGGTTACCGCATGGAAAAGAGTTGGATCAGGCGTCCCGTCATTGGCTCGGGTATTGCCTTTCTGACCATTGTGCTTTTTGTTAGTTCACCTATATGGATTCCAGTTCTTGCATTGGTCGACGCAGTGAGAGGCCGATGGCGGTTTCCCTTGGCGCGTTTTGCGGGTTTTGGATTTTTCTGGTGCCTTCTTGAAATGGTTGGAATTTGGTGGGCTCTTCTGCTTTGGTGTGCAGGGCAGGGTCGCAATGTTCGTCTCCATTACAAGTTGCAAACTTGGTGGACAAGGAGCCTTATTCAGGCACTTGGTTTCACGGTGGGCCTATCAATCACTGTTGAGGGTGCTGAAAATCTGGGCGATGGGCCGTACGTTGCCCTGTGTCGTCATGCGAGTCTTGCCGATTCCATTATGAGTGCATGGGTAGTTGCTACTCATGCTCACCTTCAGCCTCGCTATGTTTTGAAAAAAGAGTTGAAGCTAGATCCCTGTCTCGACATCCTCGGGCATCGCTTGCCAAATTATTTTATTGATCGAAGTTCTCCCGATGTGTCGGCTGAACTAATGGGTATCGAACAAATGGCGAACGGTCTTGGCGTGAAAGATTGTGCAGTCATTTTCCCCGAAGGCAGTCGTGCAAGTGGAAAGAAAAGGGTTCGGGCTCTCGAACGACTACGTGAACGGTCGCCGGAAAGAGCTGCACGGCTTGAAGGGTTGCAATACCTGATCACACCTAAACCTGCCGGAGCGAGTGCGTTATTGAATGCTGTTCCCGAAGCAAATGTCCTCACTATGTGGCACAGCGGTTTTGATGGCCTCGACACTTTCAAAGGCGTGTTGAAGCATCTCGGATCTCAAAAGGCAAGAGTGCACGTAAAAGTGCAGCGCCACGAGAGGTCTACAGTGTCGTCAGGTGAACAATTTGTGGCGTGGCTCGATGCACAATGGGTGCAGATGGACCTTGCTGTTGCGCGTCAGCTTTCGATTACCGCGTAGAGATTTAATTTAGTTACTGGGAGAACACCATGGGAAGTGCATTAGCAATTGCTGCAATAACGATTGCCGTCATCATGATTGGTACTTGGCTTTTAAGTCTCGTATTAAAGAACGCTTCCATTGTTGACATTGTGTGGGGGCTTGGCTTTGCCATTACCTCGTGGGTGCTTGCAATCACAGTCGACGGTAATTCGGGTCGACAAATTCTTCTTGCCGTAATGGTCGGCTTATGGGGTGTACGTCTTGGTGGATATCTCGCTAAACGCAATATCGGTCATGGTGAAGACTGGCGTTACAAAGCCATGCGAAAAAAGAAGGGTCCAAAATTCGGCCTCATCAGTTTGGTAACCGTTTTTGGTCTTCAGGGCACGCTCATGTTTGTCGTTTCTCTCCCAGTAATTTTTGGCAATGGCGATTCCTCTCCAGGAGTTGGCCCGATTGCAGTAATGGGCATCATGGTGTGGATGGTGGGGCTCGCCTTCGAAGCCATCGGTGACCTTCAGTTAGCTCGCTTTAAAAAAGATCCGTCGAACGCCGGAAAGGTGATGTCTACTGGCTTGTGGAGCCTGACGCGCCACCCGAACTATTTCGGTGATGCGCTGTTGTGGTGGGGAATCGGAATAGTTGGAGCTGAGACCGGTTCAGGAGTAGTTGGCCTTGTGGGACCACTTGTGATGACGCTGTTCTTGCTGAAAGTGTCTGGTGTGCCCATGTTGGAACGTTCTCTCATGAAGCGACGCGAAGGCTATGCAGAGTATGCAGCACGCACCAGCGCGTTCATTCCTCGACCACCTAAGAAATAAGTTTTACAAAGCCGCTAAGGCGCTGTGTATGTCGTCGACCAAGTCTTCGGCAT
>WLEX01000097.1 GCA_009704065.1 Actinomycetota bacterium | reverse complement strand
ACCGGAAGCCTGCGGCCTGGAGCCAAAATAAACGCTGCAGCTTCTTGACCATCGAGTTCGGTGGAAGCAATCGTTGCAGCGTCGGTAATGTATCGGTTCGCATCTTCTGATGGAACGGTGTGCAAGGCCGTCTTTACTAATTGCACTACTCGCAATGGAAGAAGCGGCGGGGTGTACGGAACGACTTTCGATGCACTCGGCGTACTCACTATGCGTACATCGAAAGTAAGCACATCGGCGAGCAGAACCACACTGATGGTGAGTGTCTCAACATGAGTGCTTCCGGGTGCACTTTCGGTAATGGTGAGGCGAAAGACTGGGTCATCAGATGACTCACGTGTGCGCACCGTGGTGCCAGGTGGATACGAATCGAGGGGATAGTGGTCGACGAGCCAATCACTCACCACATCGATGAGAGCAATGCGATCAGCCTCGGTGCAGTCGACCGTTGAGAGCGAAAGGGCGTAGGTGGTGATCATTGGTGACCCCCGCCGTGAGTGCGGCTAGCGGTAAGGCAGCAATGCGTCGTGAACCGACGACAAAAGGGAGGTGACCACGGCTGCATCATCAGGATCGAGTGTAAGCAAACGGTCAAAGGCAGCCGACTCTATGTCGATAGCGGGATGCAACTGATAACGCTGGTGGGCTGCAAGCTGAGGTTCAGGGGTGTTGAGGCGAGCTCCAGGAGTCTCGCGGTCGATCCAGCATTGGGCGGCAGTTCCCAAGGCCTGAGCGGTCCAGCCGGTTTCGAGGTGAATCGACCAAGGCGAGTGGGGGTCGAGAACAGGGGAAATAGAAAGGATTGCAGGAGCCTCACGTACCGGAACTTGCATCCGCATGATGGGGCCGGAATGGTCGAGGTGGTTTACTTCGGCGACCACCGTGTCGTGAGCAACAGATAAGACCAGGGAATCTTCCTGAAGGCGAGACGATGATTCGTATTGTTCGGGAGTAACGACTTCCCAGACCCAAGGACGCCCCCCAGTATCGAGCACTGGCACATTCATGCCGACCCACGCCACATCGAGGCCAGGCATCGTGACGCGCCGCCACGTGAGTGATTCTTGGTGCTCAGCGAGCGAGCGTTTCACACCATCGATAATCGTCTGCACGAACAATGATGTTTGTCTGAATTCGCCCAAGAATGGTGGATACCCCAACGGATGAGAGAATAACGACATGCCAATATTCGATCATGATGACATTTCAATCAATTATCAGATTGTGGGAACAGGGCAACGTGTCCTCTTCTTTAATGGCTCAGGCGCCACCCTTGAATCTGCGCACTTGTTCATTAAAGCGTTAGCAAAAGAATGCCAGGTGCTTGCACATGACCAACGCGGATTAGGAAAGACTTCCATTCCTGATGGTCCGTACACCATGGCGCAATACGCATCTGATGGAGCCGCTTTGCTTGATCATGTCGGTTGGGAAACATGTGTTGTGGTGGGTATGAGTTTCGGAGGAATGGTGGCACAGGAATTTGCTGTTACGTATCCTCATCGGGTTGAGCGATTGATGGTGTTGTGTACATCTGCTGGTGGCGACGCAGGTGCTTCGTATCCGTTGCACGAATTGGGTTCTCTAACGCCAGAAGAACGAAGTGCAAAAGTATTAACTCTCACCGATAGTCGCTATACACCTGAATGGTTGGCGGAACATCCTGTTGATGCAGAGATGGCGAGGATGCGAAGTGAGCAAGCTGCAATACCGAAATCTAAAGATGTAGTACGAGGCGAGCGACTACAACTAGTTGCCCGAATAAGTCATGACGTTGCAGATCGCCTGCACAATGTTTCAGCTCCAACATTTGTGGCTGCAGGAGCCTTCGATGGCATTGCTCCTGTGTCGAACTCTGAAGAAATCGTGAAGCGAATTCCTGATGCGACGATGGCTGTGTACCAGGGTGGGCACATTTTCACTGCGCAAGACCCACAAGCCATTCGAGATATACGAACATTTATAACAACAGGTGTGCGTCCATGACTATGAACGTGCTGTTCATCACACTTGATCAGTTTCGTGGAGATTGTTTATCAATTGCCGGGCATTCCATTGTAAAAACCCCCAATCTCGATCGCTTATGTGAATCGGGCGTGAGGTTTGCGCGACATTACAGTCAGGCGTCGCCATGTGCACCTGGCCGGGCATCGTTGTATACGGGCATGTATCAAATGAATCATCGCGTGGTGGCAAACGGCACTCCATTGAATTCTGATTTCGACAATGTGGCACTTGCGGCACGACGAGCAGGGTATGTGCCCACACTTTTTGGATACACCGATCAATCGATTGACCCTCGAGTTACAACTGGTGCCGATGATCCTCGTTTGCAAACGTATGAAGGCGTACTTCCTGGTTTTGACTGCGTAGTAGATCTCACCCGTTCCTATGAACCGTGGCGAGAATTTCTTCGCAATCGCGGCCATGTAGCAACAGGCTCCACCACTGAATTATTGAAGACAGAAAATGAACGCCATGAAGATGACAGCTGCTCTGCATTTCTTACCGATTCATTTCTCGAGTGGGTGCCAGAGCAGAAGTCCTCATGGTTTGCACATGTCAGTTACATCCGGCCGCATCCTCCGTACTCGGCTGCAGGGAAGTTCTCAACGATGTACGACCCCTCAACTGTGGGTGAACCCATTACATGCACCGAAGATGTTCATCCGTTTCATGAAGTGATGTTGCAACTAGACGGCACAAAGGCTCCCACCGACGCAGCAGAAATGGCACATATGCGTGCGCAGTATTTCGGCATGGTGAGCGAAGTCGATTCCCAAGTAGGTCGTGTTCTCGATTGGTTGCAAGAATCTGGGCAATGGGACAACACCATGGTTGTGGTGGTTGCTGACCATGCAGAGTTGCTGGGTGATCATGGCCTACGTGAAAAAGTGGGTTATTGGGAAACAAGCCAACACATTGTGGGCATTGTGCGCGATCCTCGCAGTACGGAATCTCATGGCACTGTGGTGAACGAGTTCACCGAGAACATAGACATCATGCCCACCTTGTGCGAGGCAATGGATATCTCAGTGCCGGTGCAATGTGATGGCATGCCACTCACCCCATTTTTACAAGGTGTTATTCCACAACAATGGAGAGATGCTGCACATTGGGAATATGACTGGCGATTTGCACTGATTCCTTTTGATAAATACACATGGCCTGTGAATCGCCGGCTTGAACAAATGAATCTTGCCGTGCGGCGCACCAACGATTTTGCCTATGTGCAGTTCGGCGATGGTGATTTCTTGTGTTTCGACATGGCGAACGATCCGACACAACGCACTCTTGTTACCGACCCCGCCATTATTTCCGAACAAGCACGTGCCATGTTGGTGTGGCGAATGGAGCACGCCAACCGCACCTTGACAGGTTTGTTGGTAGAGGATGGCGGCATAGGCCGGTGGCCTACTGGTGTGTCGTGGCGGGATGAAAACTAATCAGTCCAACGGTCGTATTTGACCATGTGACTGAGTGGTGCACGGCGAAGTGGGCCATGGCTGCCCTTTGGATACCCCAATGGAACCATCGCATACACTCCCCAGTGTTCTGGGATATCTAGCAATTCACGAACTTGTGGTTCGACCGATGAAATCAATGTAGTAAGTACGCCACCCAAACCTTCTGCGCGAGCTGCGAGCAAAAGGTTTTGTACTGCGGGATACAACGACGCACCACCCACTACTGACACACGACCCAAATTTCCATCAGTGACGAATACCTCTCGTGTATCGAATACAAAAAGAGAGACCACAGGTACATCGACAAGTGATTCCGCAAGTTGGGTTCCTACTGCAAGACCTTTACTGACCTGATCGATAATTTCTTGAGGTTGTCCCTCTACCCGCTTCATGTTCATGTCGACATATAACGCCCATTGTGCTGCGTATAAGGAGCCGAGTTGTTGTTTCAGATCGCGATCACGAACGGCAATGATGCGCCACGGTTGACGGTTACCACCACTGGGGGCCCACACCGCGGCTTGCATGATGCGTTCGAGAGTGGCGTTGTCGACGGGCTTGTCACTAATGCGTCGAATAGATCGAGTGGTGGACAAGATGGAGTAGAGATTTTCAGCGTCGCTCATGTGAGCAATCTAGTGGGTGAGAGGGTAACGAGTTACCGCTGTGCAGCACTAGCTGGCCATGGTGACATGGTGAGACCAAGGCCGCTGTACACACCATGCAACATGGCTGCGTATTCCACAGATATGTGTGCGCGGCATAGCCGCACGAGCTCGTCACGAAAGAGAACTCCATGAGAATCAATACCAACGACTATGTGCGCGATCTCGTGAAGAACAGTTGCCACAGAGGTGTTCTTGCCACGTATGCAAATGGCATTGATATCGGTGAGCGCCGAGGCCAACGAGGTTTTCGCAACGCGAGCAACAATGATGTGAGGAGTGTCGATGTCCTCCCGGGTACAGACCTGCTGTAACCATGGTTCGAGATCTTTCGATAAAACAATTTGAGAACCCAGTTCGTTTTCGACAATGTCTTCTGATGCATATACGCATGCCTGTTCGTGTGAACAGCGAGGGTAGGAGACAAGCCGCTCATTGGCTTGTTGTATGAAATGCTCGATGTTGCTCACGACAGTTCGCCGCGTACGCCGGCTGTAAACGAGCGACCACCCGAACTAAAGCCACGACCTGCCTGTTGACCACTGGCATATGCGCCTGATGAGGTATCGGCATAGGAATATCCGCCACGCAATGGCGGACCTTTTACGCGCAATTCGTGTTCTGCGCGCTTCATGCGATCGGCAAGTACGAGGCCTGACCCAGGTGTTTCAGTAACGAATTCTTTCTTTGCCGATTTGAGCGCTTCTTCGATTCCTGAATGAAAGCCGAGCCACCATTGCACTCTCCATGATCGCGAACCTTGTGGCAGCAAGCGAACTCCCATTACTTCGGCTGCTGCAAATAATGTGCGTGCAGCAAAAATATCGGTTGCACGGCCGTACAGGACCACAATGCAGTGGTTGTCTTCATCGGCGGCGCGGTATCCGGCGCAGGAATGTAGACGAGCGATGGTGTACAAAATATTTTGACGACGAACGCGATACAAACCACCAATCTGGATTCGTTCGATAACAACTTCGCTGTCTTCTACAACACCAGCAGAGATATCTGTTTCGGTGAGTCCATGCTTTTGCATGAGCTTTGAAGCCATGGCAAGAGCTGTTTCGGCCTCGGCAAGAGGAGTATTGGGGTGCTGAGCGAGATTGAGAAGTGAAGTAATTCGATCGCGTTGGTCACTCATAGGCCCGACAATATGCGAAGGGTGATTAGTGGTTGTGAACGCTAGAGAGGAAAGCGCGTGTGCGTT
>WLEX01000096.1 GCA_009704065.1 Actinomycetota bacterium | reverse complement strand
GGTCATCCTGGCCACATTTTCAATCTTGGTCACGGTGTTCAACCCGACACCGACCCCGCCGTTCTCACCGACATTGTCTCCTTCGTTCATGAAAGCACAAAAAAATGACAACCGAATCTCGCACCGCCGTCATGTTGATGGCATACGGAACACCCCGTACAAAAGAAGAAATTCTTCCGTATTACACCGACATTCGCCGTGGTCGTGCACCTACCGATGAGCAGTTGAATGATCTCATCCAACGCTATGAAGCAATCGGTGGTTTGTCGCCACTGAAACAGCTCACAGAAGATCAGCGCGATGCATTACAAAAACAACTCGATGTTCTGCAGCCTGGAAAATTCCAAGTATTTCTTGGTCTCAAACATGCCACTCCCTTTATTGAAGAATCAGTGGCAGAAGTAGCGGCACTCGGATTTAAGCGCATTGCATGTCTTGTGCTCGCCCCTCACTATTCCACGTACTCCATTGGGCAATACACCGACCGAGTGAGAGAAGCTGCAAAACCACATGACATCGAAGTGGTGCAAGTCGATTCGTGGGCACGCGACGAAGCATTCATTGAATTCTTAGCAACCGATATTCGCGCAAAACTCGCCACTCTTCCCGAACGAACCAAAGTGTTGTTTACCGCTCACTCACTGCCACAACGCATTATCGATGCTGGTGATCCCTACCCCGATGAATTACGCGCTACAGCAGAATTAGTGGCAGCAAAAGCTGGACTCACACGGTGGTCACAATGGTCAATCGCGTGGCAATCTGCTGGCCGAACTCCTGAACCATGGATTGGTCCGGACATCCTTGCTGTCATCGATCAATTTGCCACCACTCAATCGACAGATGAAACAGTCGACGGTGTCCTTGTGTGTGCATGCGGATTCGTGGCAGATCACCTTGAAGTGTTATTCGACCTCGACATCGAAGCATCGCACCGTGCCGCATCTCACAACATGGCATTTGCTCGCACACAGTGTGTCAATAGCGACACTTCTGTAATGGCTGCACTTGCATCCTTAGTCGCAGCTTTATGACCAATCCCCAACGAGTTGCCGTTATTGGGGGAGGCATTGCCGGGCTCACCAGCGCTCTGACCATACTTTCCAATGCCACTAACCCAGTAGAAGTTGTAGTTATTGAGTCCCAATCAACTACTGGTGGACTCATTCGCACATCACCATTTGCGGGGCTCCCCGCCATCGATGAAGGTCCCGATGCATTTCTTGTACGTGTTCCTTATGCATCCGAGTTGGCATCGGAACTGGGGTTAGGGGCTGCGCTGACTTCACCTACCGATGCACATGCTTCGGTATGGCATAACGGCATGCACAATATTCCTGGTGATCTCATGATGGGTGTGCCTGCAAAAGTTCGAGCATTTGCATTCTCTGGTCTCATCTCACCCATGGGAAAACTACGTGCAGCAATAGAACCATTTCTGCCTGCAACACCCGACACCGATTCAGTCGGACATTACGTTCGTCATCGGTTTGGTAACCAAATTCACGAACGGTTAGTTGATCCCTTAGTAGGCAGTATTTATGCCGCCGATACCGACAATTTTTCCATGGCCGCTGTTCCACAAATTGCTGCACTAACAGCCAGTCGAAGTTTGTTACTTGCCGCTGGAAAGGCTCGCGCAGCTGTAGCAACCAAAGGACCAGCAGCACCTATTTTTGCTACTCCCCTACGTGGCGTTGGAGCACTCACCGAAACACTCGCCCAGCGAGTCACTGCCCTTGGCGGCATCATCAAGACAAATTGTCTTGTCACTGATGTCAACAAGACATCGCATGGATTTACTATTACGACATCTACCGGTGAATTAGAAGCCGACGCCGTGATTGTTGCATCGCCAGCACAACCAAGTGCTTCGTTCTTACGATCTCTCGATCAACGCGCTGCAGAACTATTGGCCCAATGGGAACATGCATCAGTTGTATTGATTTCACTTGCAATTCCTGCGTCACAATGGCCCGCAAAATTGGTGGGGAGCGGCTACCTAGTTCCCAAGCCCGATCAACGTTGGGTAACAGCAGCGTCCTTTGGCTCCAACAAGTGGGCACATTGGCGCCCAGCAGATGGATCAATGATTCTGCGCGTTTCTCTCGGTCGCGATGGAGTCGATGTCATGGGCTTCGATAATGAGAAACTCACCAACCTTGCTCTCGCAGATCTAAAACGTCATATCGGGGTCGACCTCTCTCCATCTGAAATTCGTGTGAGCCGGTGGGACAAATCTTTCCCTCAATATCGCCCGCATCATTTTGCACGGCTTGCTGAAATTGAACACTCACTTTCAACATCAGCTCCTGGCGTGGTTTTTGCTGGGGCTAGTTACCGTGGAATTGGAATACCTGCATGTATTCAGCAAGCTCGCGCGGCGGCCACTTCAACACTTGAGCATCTTGCTTCTCTGCCACAATAGAAACATGCGTCGCGTTCTTGCACTAATTCTCCTTGTGAGCGTGACGTGCACGCCTCAGGAAGTGTCAGCGAAGCCTTCGGCTCAGCAGCGCAAAAGCATCGCCATCATTTCTATTCCTCGTATCAAGCTCATCTCACAGGTCTACGTCGGAGTCACGAATGATATTTTTGATATCGGTGTTGGCAAATGGCCAGGCACTCCAGATCCAGGTGAAAAAGGCAACCTTGTACTCGGAGGCCATCGCACATCGGGCTCCCACCCATTTAAGAAAATTAACTATCTCCGTAGTGGAGATATTGTGACGCTGATTTCTCAAGGGAAAACGCATCTCTATCGAGTGACCGGAAATCAAATTGTGAAACCAACCGCATTGTGGATTACTAATCCCACACTTGGTGCAACACTCACATTGTTCGCATGTCATCCGCTGGGCCAAACAACATCTCGTTATGTTGTGCGTGCTGTGCTTACATCATGATCAGGCGCGCTTTTACCCCAATAGTTGCCGGCCTGCTAGTCGCTGCTTCCATGCCTCCTTGGGGATGGTGGCCTCTTGCATTTTTAGGTGTGGCTATGTATGTGCGTACAGCGGTAGAGCGACGTGGTTCTCGTCCCTTTAGTACGGCATTCTTTTTTGCCTTTGCTTGGTTCTTGCCTGCGATGGCGTGGATGTGGTTTCTTACAAAGCCGGGGTACTTCGCTGCAGTCATCATTTTTAGTGTCATGCACGGCGTTGCTGCCTATATTGCTTCGCAATTGGCGTACAGCGAAACATCGCACCGAAACGCATTGATTATCTGTCACGGTCTGGCAGAAGCTCTTCGTTTGTCATTTCCCTTTGGTGGTGTCCCACTAGCGACTTTGGCCATCGGTCAAGTTGCGGGACCGCTACATTCACTTGCACCCCTTGGTGGCGTCATTGGTCTTACTCTTGCCACTTTGTGGTTGGCCATGTCGCAGCATCGAATTCGCACACTTGCGGTACTTGTTCTGCTGTGCTTTGTAGGTAATCAATTCAGCGGTACGACTTCGTTGAATCAGCAACGAAACATCACCACTATTCAAGGCGGTGGCGAACAAGGCACTCATGCCATCGATACGAACCCTCGTGATGTCTTCGATAAGCACATGGCAGCAACTCAATCATTAGTACCAAACGACAAAAGAGACATGGTGATCTGGCCCGAAAATGTCATCAACGTCACCAACGCTGGTCTCTTCGTCGACAGTGTCGAATATTCAGAGCTTGCTGCTCAAGCGCAGCGTCTCCAAGTTCCCTTTGTGGTTGGCATCACCGAAGACTCAGGTGGACAACAATTTACAAATGCCCAAATTGTGATTTCGCCCAACGGTGAAATCATCGGTAGATACGACAAGGTGCGTCGTGTCCCTTTCGGGGAATACATGCCCCTGCGTAATATTTTGAAAGCACTTGGCGCGCCAACCAATCTTGTGCCACGTGATGCACGTGCGGGTGATTCGCGTGGATGGCTCGATGTCGCCGATACGCGAGCAGCTGTCGCAATCTCGTGGGAGATATTTTTCGGTGGTCGTGTCAATGAAGGAATAGTTGATGGCGCTACTTTCATCATCAACCCCACAAACGGATCTAGCTACACCGGTACCATTCTGCAAACACAACAAATCGCAGCTTCGCGTCTTCGCGCACTCGAGCAAGGTCGTTGGGTTGTACAGATATCCCCCACCGGCTTTAGTGCATTCATCGACCCCAACGGAGTTGTGCACAATCGAACAGGCATCACGCAGGGTGCGATTACAGAACGTGTCATCGAACTGCGATCGGGACGCACTTTGTACTCCCGCTTGGGGAATGCTGTCTATATCTGGCTGTTATTGGTGTGTATTGCGTGGTTTGCCCGCCGCAGATCCCGAGCCTTTCGCGGTGGTGCCAGTTAGCATTTGACGCCTATGCCAGGCACGTACGACCCCAGCGCCCCTTTGCGCATTGCATATCTCACGTACCGCGGCAAACCACACGTTGGTGGACAAGGTGTGTACACACGACACCTCACCAAAGCTCTTGCCGATCTCGGCCACAGTGTTGAAGTGTTCGGTGGCCAGCCGTACCCCGTTCTCGACGACCGCATCACAATGCACAAGTTGCCCAGTCTCGATATTTTCAACGACCAATACCCCGGACGTCTTCCTGCGTATTGGGAGATTAAGACATGGCCCGACGTCGTCGAAACTGCTCGCTTTCTCTCAGGCCAATTTTCTGAACCACTTGCTTTTTCTCAGCGTGCTCTTCGCACTTTAAAAACTCGTACTAACGATTTCGATATCGTGCACGACAACCAATGTCTTGGTTGGGACATTTTGAAGATTGAAAAAATCATTCCCACGATCGTCACATTGCATCATCCCATCACGAAAGATCGTGAACTTGAAATGAGTCATGCACCCAACTGGTGGAAACGTCGCTCTGTTGGTCGTTGGTATTCGTTTGTTGAGATGCAAGGAAAAGTTGCGAGCAAAATGCCGCGCATCGTGGTCGTCAGCGAAAACAGCATTACCGATATCAACAAAGACATGGGCGTGTCTCGTGATCGCATGCGCCTCGTTCCCGTTGGCGTTGATCCCGATTTGTTTAAGCCTCTGCCAAACGTTGCTCGCCAACCAGGCCGACTGATTACAACTGCATCGGCTGATGTGGCGCTCAAGGGTCTTTCTTATCTTCTCGAAGCAATGTCAACATTGCGCAAAGATCGCGATATTCGTCTCACCATTATTGGTAAACCACGCCCCGGCCACAGTATGGATCTCATCGACTCACTCGGACTCAAGCCATATATCGATTTTGTTTCAGGCGTTAGTGACGAACGCATTGTCGAGCTATATGCAGAAGCAGAACTTGCTGTAGTTCCTAGCTTGTACGAGGGCTTCAGTCTTCC
>WLEX01000095.1 GCA_009704065.1 Actinomycetota bacterium | reverse complement strand
GTGTCGCGCATAGCCAATAGACCAGCAAACCCTGCAGTACCAGTGGGGCTTGCATTAAACCCGCCCACGGTGCGCACCATATCGACCGCTCGTTGTACATGATCTTCTGTCACGACCACAGGTGAACCCCCCGTGTCTGCCATGGCATCAAGAACACCGACCCAGTCGTAGGTTTCATCGTCGAGAATGCCATCGGCCAATGAATGTGGTTCCGTCTCCCATGGCCACATGCATTGATCCCATCTGTCTCCTGCATCGTGCGCCCCACCTGTAGCAATGGCTCGTTCCCATGCTCGTGCAAGAGGCGCACAACCTGCAGTTTGTACTGCATGCATTTGAGGGTGCACCCCAGCAGTGCGTAATGCTGCACCAACGGATGCCGCAAATGCACCACCACCGACCTGAATAAAAATGCGATCAACAAAGTGACCCAGCTCTTCAGTGATTTCCCATCCGATAGTGCGACCGCCATCGAGACACCATGCGTTTTCCGTGCCTTGTACTCCGAAGGGAATTGCGCCCTGCGCTACTGCTTCACGAAAGCGCAACACACATGGGTCACCAAGTGGATCTGCCGGCAAACGCGGACATTCAATAATTGTTGCGTTTAGTGATTGCAACGCATGAATCACAGATGCAGCCGAAGTAGGTGGAACGTGAACATAAATTGGCCACTTCATAGCTGCGGCCAATGTGCTCGCTGCAATGGCCGCATTTCCACATGATGCAATTGCTAACGGCGGACGCGAATCAGAAGTCCAGGGAGTCAGCCCCGCTGCTTCAGCAAACAATAAATGAAGTAACTCAGTAAACAAATGTCGAGCTTTATGAGAACCGCCGACACCAGCTGTTTCGTCCTTTACCCACACCCCGCCAGTGGCAGAAAAGCCAAGTGCATCAGACAGTTCATTACTTCGCGCCAACGGAGTACGTACAAAACCAACGCCCGCTACTTTCTCAACAGCATCGTTAGCTTCACGAATAATTTGAATACGTGTGTCTTCTGAAAGCCCGATGGCTTCACCAAATGAATCCACTGCGAGATAGCGCCGAAATGCCAGATACGGATTGGCGTCATCAGTGGGACGAAACGGCTCTAGCTGTGACTCAAAATGAAGTACATGATGTCGGTCATCTACTGATGCGTTGGGGCACAACCACGACAATGGTGACGCGATAGAGACACGCGACCTACACGACGCACAGACGAGGCCCGTCACCACGCCTGTCATGACTATTTACTTTGCAATACGAGCAACGCGGGCGTTGAACTCGGTGATGAGGTTGTCCCACACGGGGGCGAAACTGCGCACCATGCGCCAGAACGACTGCGAACGGCGAGCTTCAAACACGGCAAGCGGTGTTCCTTGCTGTTCAACCCATGTGTAGTACCCGAGGTTGAAGATGCGGTTGCGATCTCGTTCGGTGCAATCAATCATGTTGTCGGTTGATACCGAACCGAGATGCTCACTGAATACTTCAGCGGCATCTACTTCACTAAAACCGTTGGGATATTTAGTAGCAACAGTTTTTTTGCGCTCGCTGGTGTACAAATCGCCACCGTCGGTTGCAACAGTGACGATGGCGTCGTTAGCGCCATACCCAAGAAGTTTGGCGGTCTTGATTGCAGCAAGAACATTACAGATGGATGAAAAACCAAAATGCGGAAGAGCCTCGATGAGTTCAGGGGTCGCCTGATGGCGATCAGCCAAATACTTGTGACCGGCAGGAGTATTGAATAACACGTCAAGTTCGTCGGTCGCTTTGTCGGAGATACCAACAACAACATCGGTGTTCATTACATTTTGAATCAATGGCACATGCTTGTCGCCGATTCCTTGAATGTTGTGTTCGCCGAAACCGTTTTCCAACATTGTCGGACATTCGAGAGCCTCGACCGCAACAATTTTGGTGCCATAAATATCTTTGAGTCGATCTCCAGCAGCAATGGTGCCCGCAGATCCGGTTGCCGATGTGAATGCAGCAAGACGAATGCCCGAATGACCATTTGCCTTTACGTGTTCAAACGCGTGAGCTAACGCACGGCCAGTGACTTCGTAATGACCAACAGGGTTTCCGAACTCACAGAACTGATTCAAAATGAAGTTGCCTGGATCTTTGTCCATTTCGTTACACGCATCGTAAATTTCTTTTACATTGCTCTCGGTACCTGGGGTACGCACAATGTCAGCGGGGTCAGCGACCCACTTATCTAGCCAGTCGAAACGTTCTTGGGACATACCGGCTGGAAGCACTGCAACACCACGCGTGCCCATGAGACGGCTGATAGCGATTCCACCACGCGCGTAGTTTCCTGTGGATGGCCACACTGCGCGATGGCGAGTGGGATCGAACTGACCAGTAATTACTCGAGGTACGAAACAGGAATATGCAGCAAGAACTTTGTGAGCCGTGATCATGGGGAAGCGATCTCCAAACACCACGATGATTGGTGACTCGACACCCGTGAGCGATGGCGGCAGCACTACATGGTCGGGTACTTCGATTTTCTCGCCGGCCAAATTGTTGTACCAGTGCACGCGAAACAAGTTGCGTGGGTCTGCTGCGTTCTTGTCGACACCCTTGGTGATCGATGAATCGATGCGCTGAGGTTCTGCCAGTTCGCCAAGAGTGGGTAACACAATCTTTTGAGCCGCAAAAAGCTTGATGCTGTTCTCGAGGGAGGCCGCATCGACCACGGATCCTGCAAGCCCCAACTGCTCTGAAAGCGCAGTTGCGTCGAGCGTTGAGTTCAACGAATGTTCGGTTGTCATAGTCACCCTCACAGTTTGCCACCTCCGAGCCCACTGACCTCTCCTACTAAGCGATACCCTTCTCATGTCGCCGACGTGGCCCAATTGGCAGAGGCGCCAGGTTTAGGTCCTGGATGTTGAGGGTTCGAGTCCCTCCGTCGGCACTATGGATATCTCTCTTGTGCCGACCCCGTGCCCAGTGATCGACCTTCCCACGTTGCGGTCAAACGTCACTGTGATGGCTTCGATTCATCCCGGTTCGCGACTTCGTCCTCACGTGAAGGCCCACAAAACAACGGCCATCGCAGCCGAGCAAGTACGAGCTGGTCACTCATCGTTTACATGTGCCACACCTCGTGAAATTCTCGGTTTGGTTTCTGCCGGCGTCGGCACCGATCTGCTACTTGCAAATGAAACAGTCGACCCCGCTCGCCTTGCAGCACTCTCCAAAGCACAAGAACACGCCACCATCACTGTGGCAATCGATTCACTAGCCACACTGCAAGCTGCTTCATCGGCTGGGATACGCAACGTACTCATCGATGTCAATGTGGGGCTACCACGATGTGGAATCGCGCCTGACTCCGCCGGCGAACTTGCCGACGCTGCACGATCTCTTGGTCTCAATGTTCGCGGAGTGATGGGCTACGAAGGACATCTCATGATGGTCACTGACCGCGAAGAGAAAAAAATCAAAGTCCACGAAGCCATGACACTTCTTACACAGGCACATAACGATGTCGGCGGAGACATCATGTCTGCTGGCGGAACCGGCACATTCGACATGTTCGAAGGAACCCAGGTGAACGAAGTGCAGGCAGGCAGTTATGCGCTCATGGATACCCAATATGCATTACTGCAACATCCTTTTGCGCAAGCACTGTGGATTATGGGCACCGTAATTTCTGTTAACTCTTCATGGGTTGTCATAGATGTGGGTTTGAAGTCGCTTGGCATGGACCACGGCAACCCCACCGTCGATGGGTACAAGGTGTGGTTTTGCTCAGACGAACACATCACTATGTCGCCTTCAGAAGGCACAGTCACGCCACGAGTGGGAGATCGCATACGCGTAACGCCATCTCATGTTGATCCCACCATGGCAATGCACGAACGTGCATATGTCGTAGACAACGGCATGGTTGTTGACGAATGGGCAATCGACCTACGGGGTTGGTAAGCCGAAAATACGTGCCAAAAGGTCTGGCACTTGCACCAGTGCCCTGCCACGATGTGAAACGGCATCTTTTTCAGCATCAGACATTTCTGCAAAGGTGCGACCATCACCATCGGTGGGGATGAATACAGAGTCATAACCGAAACCATTATCGCCCCGTTCTTTGTCCGCAATCACGCCTGCACATTTCCCCGTCACAAAATGAATGTCGCCTTTCGCAGACACCAATGCAACAACTGTGCGAAATTGCGCGGCGCGATTCGTGGCACCTTCTAATACTTGTAACAACCTTGCACGATTGTCTGCATCAGTTGCATTCTCACCCGCAAAACGAGCGCTGTGTACACCAGGGGCACCGTGCAGCACTTCTACTTCTAGACCGGTGTCGTCAGCGATTGCCCATTCCGATGCGAATTGAGCAATCTCATTCGCTTTGATAATGGCATTGCCTTCCAATGTAGGTGCATCTTCGTCGATATCGCCCACTTCAGATGGTCGCGGCACAAGCTCCACCCAATTGGGCAACATGCGAGCCAACTCCGACACCTTGTGTGGATTGGCTGTTGCGCACACGATGCGCACTACAACACCTACCGCGAAATCAGACGAGCCACAGGTGCTTCAGAAAGCAACTGTGACTGCAGATCGAAGATGCGACCAAGTCCGGTATCAGCCAACTGCAACAACTGATCAAGGTCGGGGCGCGAGAACGCCACGCCTTCTGCAGTGCCTTGCACTTCTACAAACTTTGGTTCCCCGCCTGCAGCAGGACGCAACATCACCACGTTCATATCTACTTCTGCAGTCGAGTCTTCAACATAGGGAAGATCGAGAACCGGTGTTCCATTACAAATTCCTACTGAAATTGCAGCAACGTATGAGTGCAGTGGATTTGTAGGAATAGATCCGTTTTGTACCAACCGTGTCATGGCATCGTGCAACGCGATGAATCCACCACAAATACTGGCAGTACGGGTACCGCCGTCTGCCTGCAACACATCACAGTCGACAACCACTTGACGCTCGCCGAGTGCACGCATGTCGCACGCTGCACGAAACGAACGACCAATGAGACGCTGAATTTCTACGGTGCGACCACTTTGCTTTCCTTTTGCTGCTTCGCGATCAACACGTTCAGGAGAAGAACCAGGAAGCATGGAATATTCAGCAGTGACCCAGCCTTTGCCAGAGCCTTTCATCCAACGCGGTACGTCCTCATCGATTGATGCAGTGCACAACACGCGGGTGCGACCAAATGACACCAGTACAGAACCAGCGGCCATGTCGGTGAAATCTCTTTGGAAAGAGATAGGGCGTAATTGGTCTGTGGTGCGTCCGTCTGGTCGTGTCATGGTGTTCCTTTGTAGGGGGCGAAATATGTCTAGTCGCTCTGAGAGCGATTCCAACGGCTT
>WLEX01000094.1 GCA_009704065.1 Actinomycetota bacterium | reverse complement strand
TCTTCTTGCATGAGAGGTGAATCGAGATTCACGTTTCCAAGAACGGTGGGAGCGATATAGCGATCAGCTGCTGCTGATTCGCCACCAATGATTGGTGTGCCACCGTTCATGAGAGTCACTAAGCGATCAAAATGTCGTGGTGACACAACGCGACCGTAGCTGTCGCTTGTGTGTGGGTTGGCTCCATAGAAATCGGTAATCGATGTGCGCAGTGCATTAACGAACTTGTCTTCGACAGATGCGTCTACGAGTACATAATCAGGTGCAACACATGTTTGACCTGCATTAAGCCATTTTCCCCATGCCACGCGACGTGCGGCTACTTCGATGTTTGCACTCTTGTCGATAATGACTGGGCTCTTTCCGCCGAGTTCAAGGGTGACTGGTGTGAGGTTTACTGCAGCAGCTGCCATTACCACGCGGCCAATTTTGCCATTACCGGTGTAGAAGATGTGATCGAATTTTTGTGCAAGAAGTTCTGTTGTTTCAGGAACTCCACCCTCAATGAGTGCAATGGCTTTTGTATCGAGGTACTTCGGCACAAGTCGTGCAAGTACGGCAGACACGGTGGGTGACACTTCGGACGGTTTCATGATGACCGTGTTGCCGGCTGCAATTGCGCCAGCAGCAGGAACAAGCAACAATTGCACGGGATAGTTCCACGGAGCAATCACGCACACCACGCCGAGTGGCTCGGGAATCAGAACTGATTTCGCAGGCATTGCCACAAGGGGAGTAGGAACTTTTTCTACTTCATTCCACTTGTTGAGGTTCTTCAACATGAGTTTGATTTCACCGGTAACGAAAGCGATATCAGTGATGAAACCTTCGACCATTGGCTTACCAAGATCGGTCTTTAGTGCGTCAAGAAATGCCTCTTCGTTCTCGTCGAGCATCTTGATCATGTTCTGCAATTGCTGACGGCGCCATGCAAGAGGGCGAGTAGTGCGAGAGTCATATGTGTGACGAAGGTTCGCCACGATTCCTGAAATAGTGGAAAGGTCGGTATGTGGGTCTAACTGCATAGTCATGGCTCCATTCTTACTGTTGATGGCCTAGTCGTCTACGATTAAAACAGTGTTTCAGGAGGCCAGAGCATGAATATCACCGTTTTTAGGGCTAAATCAGTAATCACGCTCGACTCGGCAGTGGCACACGCCGATGCTGTGGCAGTGGCCGACGGACGGGTTCTGCACACTGGTGTATTCGATCAAGTCATGGCAGATCTGTCAGACCACACCATCACGGTTGATGATCAATTTGGCGACAGTGTCATTGTTCCTGGCTTTATTGAAGCTCATAGTCATATTCAAGGTGAAGGCGCTCTTGCTCGTTACCCATGGGTGGGCTCATACCCGCGACGCACTGTTGACGGATCATTTCAACCAGGGTGTCCAACAATTGATGATGTCATTGCACGATTGCAACAAGCACATGATGCGATGACTGATTCAACCGAGTCACTCATCGCGGTCGGGTTCGACGCGTCGATGTTGGGTGGTGCCACAATTACGCGCCACATGCTCGATGCAATTTCTGAGTCACGACCCATCTGGGTGATGCAAAGCAACGGTCATGTTGGTCATGCAAACACGGCAATGATGCATCGTGCCGGTGTGGATGATTCCAACACCGACGAAGGTGTGCATCGCGATGAAACCGGTGACCTAACAGGTGAAATTCGTGAACTAGCTCTCACGTACTTTTTAGGTAAGCACGTGAATCTAAACGATGGTGGCGAAGCATCCATTTGGGATGGCGGACACTTATCTCGTCAAGCCGGTTGCACCATGGTGACGGAACTTGCTTTTCGCCCAGCCAAAGGTGAAACCGAGGCCTATGCCGCAGTGGTGAACAATCCGCAGTTTCCTGTGCGTGTTCGTTTTGCACCGCTTATTACATTTATGTCGGTTCGTAAAAAGCCTGAAGAAGTATTTGCCCAAGTGCAAGAACTTGAGAAATTCTCCACCGACAAATTTGCAATGGGTCCGTTGAAGTTTATTTCTGACGGTTCCATCCAGGGTCGAACGGCTCGTATGCGGTGGCCGGGATATTGCTGCGGATCACCAAATGGTCTCTGGCTTGGCGACCCTGAACAGCTGTATCAACAGATGCTTCCTTTCCACAAAGCCGGTTATCAAATCGCTATGCACGCAAACGGTGACGAGGCTATTGAGGCAGGCGTAGGGGTATACCAGCGTCTTCTTGAAGCGCATCCTCGCTTCGATCATCGCCATCGTCTCGAGCATGTTCAGATGGCATCTGATGCGATGTTTCGTCGTATCAAGGCCCTCGGAATATGTGTGAATCTATTTGCAAACCATGTGTATTTTTGGGGCGATACGCATCGTCACGACACTATGGGTCCTGCGAAGGCTCGTCATCTCGATGCAGTAGGAACTGCAGTACGAATGGAAATTCCACATTCCATTCATAGTGATGCACCTGTTACTCCGCTTGCACCACTATTTACAATGTGGTGTGCGGTTAATCGCATCACATCAAGTGGTCACGTGTTGGGTGAAGCCGAACGCATTACGCCCATTGATGCATTGCGTGCAGTCACCATAGGGTCGGCCTATTTATTGAATTGCGACGAGGAATATGGCTCAATTGAAGTGGGCAAATTTGCCGACTTCACAGTGCTTTCTGCTGATCCATGCGAAGTAGATCCGATGGAAATCAAAGACATTCAAGTGGTTGCCACCGTTCTTGGTGGAGTGGTCCAACGTAACTGAAGTACTTACTAGCTGCGAGGAACTTTGCTCCACGAGATGTCTTTATCGACACGTGGTTCACCTGGCAAGCCAAGTACTTGTTCACCAAGAATGTTGCGCATGATCTCGCTGGTGCCACCTTCAATAGAGTTGGCGCGAACGCGCAAGAATGAATGACGCACGCCTCCAACTGATCCATCAACCGACAAACTGTCGGGGCGACGGAAACTGAAGTCGTAATCGATCATTGCTTCGGCACCCATGAGGTTCAACGTGAACTCGGTGACTTTTTTGTTGAAGTCGGCAAGCATGAGCTTTGCAATGGAACCTTCGGGGCCGGGGTTGCCTGCTTTGGCTGCTTGTGCACCGCGCATGTTGGTGTATCGCAATACTTCGCTCTTGCAGAACAACTGCATGAGAGTGTCTTTGTCGGCACCATTGCGCTGATCGGCAGGCAGATCTTTCCATGCTTTGATGGTGTCGTCGATGGGTCCACGACGTTTTGCGTTTCCTCCACCGCCTCCACCAATCGCTGTGCGCTCGTTCATAAGAGTGGTGAGCGCTGCACGCCAGCCTTCACCTACCTCACCCACGCGGTGTGCATCGGGAACGCGAGCATCGGTCATGTAGACCTCATTGAATTCTGCTTCACCAGTTATTTGGCGAAGTGGGCGCACTTCAACACCTGGAGCATGCATGTCGAGAGCGAAGTAGGTCATGCCTTTGTGTTTAGGTGCATCGGGATCAGTACGCGTCACCAACATGCCAAAGTCGGCGAGGTGAGCAAGTGTGTTCCACACCTTCTGACCATTAATAATCCATTCGTCTCCATCGCGGATTGCCTTAGTACCAAGACCTGCAAAGTCTGAACCGGCGCCTGGCTCGGAGAACAACTGGCACCACACTTCTTCACCCGTGAACATAGGGCGCAAGAAACGCTTCTTTACTTCTTCGCTGCCGTGAGTTGCGATGGTGGGCCCAGCTAGTGCGATGAAGAACGTTGCAGGGTCTTGTGGTGCTGCACCTGCTGCGCGAAGACGTTCTTCGACGCGGCGGTTGAGGTCGGGGCGCATGTTGAGACCACCATGTCCGGTGGGGAAATGCACCCATGCAAGTCCACGATCGAAACGAGCACCTCGGAAGGTGACGTTGTCGACTTTCTTTGGGTCGAACTCTGCAAGCAGAGCGTCAAGCTCTGCATCGATGCGGGCGGTGTCTGTGTCGAAAGCACTCATGTACATAGTCTCGCCTGTGGCGGGACGAGCATGCAAAGTGGGATTAGGCGACAGCGGCCCCAAAAAGTTTGCCCACGGCCATGGTGATCGCCATTGCCGCAATGCCGCCCAAAACCACGCGAACAATGGGCTTGCGGGGATCGGCTTTGCCGAATCGGGCACTGGCATAGCCAAGCCCAACGAGTGAAATGACGACCACGCCAAGAGTGACGGCGATACGAGAGCTAGCAGTGGCTGCTGCGACGCAAATAAGAGGTATGGCTGCGCCAATGGAAAAAGCACCAGCCGACCCGACGGCGGCTTGCATGGGGTTAGCCATCGACACTTCAGTGATGCCTAGTTCTTCGGCTAGGTGTGTGGCGAGAGCATTGTTTTTTGTGAGCTCTACAGCAACCTCGCGGGCCATCGACTGCGGAAGACCCTTGTTCACATAAATCATGGTGAGCTCGTCGAGTTCATGCTCTGGCATGGTTTCGAGTTCCCATTTTTCTTTTGCAATGTCTGATTGTTCTGAGTCGCGTTGCGAACTGACAGAAACGTATTCACCGAGCGCCATAGACACGGCACCAGCGACAAGACCCGCCATGCCGGCTGTGAGAATTACGCTGCGAGTTGAGTCGGCAGCGGCAACGCCGAGCACCAAACACGCCGTAGAAATGATTCCGTCGTTAGCGCCGAGCACCATTGCTCGTAAGAGCCCAATTCGGTGTGCGGAATGTCGTTCGAGATGTGCCATTACTCCATCATGCCACTTGGGGTCGGTAACAAATGGTTGAATAGAGACGTGCGTGAAATACACCCCACTAAGGCTCGCCTAACAGAAGTAGCCGCATCATTGATTGATGAGCATGGTTCGCAAGGATTCACTGTTGAACAACTGCTCGATACTTCACAGATATCTAAAGGGTCCTTGTATCACCATTTTGAAGATTTTCACGATGTGATTATGCAAGCCCAAGTGATGCGGTTCGCTCGCTATGTCGATGAAGACATTGAAATTCTCACACGGGTACTGCTTTCCTCTGAGTCCCGTGATGACATGTTGACGCGTCTCGACGCGGTATCTCGTGCAACTCATGATCCTGCTCGAACTTCACGACGCGGTGATCGTGTTGAAATTCTTGCAGGCGCCCGTCATTCGCAACGAATGAAAGAGGCTCTTGGTCCCACTCAAGCACATCTCACTAGTGCTATCGCCGATCTAGTGCGAGAGATGCAAGTAAGGCATTTTGTCACTCAGGATTTGGATCCGAACGCACTTGCAGTGTTTATCCAGGCATACAGCCTTGGACTGATTGTTAACGATGTGTCGAGTGAACAGATCGACTTAGAAAAGTGGCATGCGATGATCTCGCGCATGACGCGAGGTCTTCTTTAGACCAAGCGGTAGATGT
>WLEX01000093.1 GCA_009704065.1 Actinomycetota bacterium | reverse complement strand
GGTTCAATATTTGGTTCCGATACTTTCTCAGGGACACAAGTGCGTGAAGCTGGGGAAAATGTTGGCACATACTCAATCAACAAGGGCTCGCTAGCCAACGCGAACTACACCGTTACCTATGTACCTGCCCAATTGACAATCAGTCAGCGACCCATCACCGTCACTGCAGCAAACAAGACAAAGATTTTTGCTGAAAGTGACCCTTTGCTGTCTTATACAGTTACAACGGGAAACATTGTTAATTCTGATGTGTTCACTGGCGCTATCACACGTGCACCTGGCGAGACTCTCGGCTCGTACAACATCACACGCGGAACCCTCGAAAATGGCAACTACGCCATTACGTTTGTTGTGGGATTGTTCCGAATTACGGGCGCTCCACAAACAGGATTTACTCTAACGGCCTCGTCTTACTCGATTGTCTACAACACATCCATCACACTGCAAACAACAGGTGGCACTGGTAGCGGAGCTGTCAGTTATGCCTCACAAGATGGAACAGGGTCGTGCAGCATTACAGGAGATTCTGTGACTGGCACTGCAGCCGGAACCTGCTCTGTAACCGCAACGAAAGCAGCCGAGGGTGGATACCTTGAAGCAACCTCAAATCTCATCACCATCACAATCGATAAAGCAGACCAAACAATTCTCATGTCGCAGATGACCGATCGAGACTTCTCAACAACCCCTGTCACCGTTGCACCCACTTCAGGTTCTGGTTCACAGGTACTTCTCGAGTCGCGCACACCCAATGTTTGCGTTGTAGAAATTTTCACTATCTCAATGAAAGACTCTGGAACGTGTTCCATTAGTGCCAGTGTCGCTGAGAGCCGTAATCACAATGCAGCAACATCAATCGTTCGTTCATTTGTAGTCCGAGCAGTTGTGCCATTTGCACCGGCAATTACTTCTGTAGAACCAAGCGATGCAACCGTAACTATTGCTTTTACGCCCGGCCTCAGTGGCGGTGCCGCCATCACGAGATACCGGTATTCAGTAGATGATGGGGTTCGATGGACCGAGTTGCCCGATGGAACGATTAGTAGCCCCATCGTTATTGGCAATCTGCCTAACGACATTGAGGCCAAAGTCCGCATTATGGCAGTGAACCGCATTGGTGCAGGCCTGCGTTCCAATATGAAGGCAGCCACACCTGTTGCCAAGAAGTCCTTGGTGTGGCTTACTGAGAGAAAAACAAGCGCTGAGCCTGCTACTTCCACAACACCAACTGCAGGAACAGTCTCTAATCAGTTACCTCCACGCCCTGCACTTGTAAGCACACAAAGTGTGTCGGGTGGAAAACGTACTCAAGTCATTGCCACCCGGGCAGCTAAAGATGTCAATATTCCCGTCACTCACGCTGTCATTACCGTGCGATTGAAAAATGGAAAATTGTTGGCACGCATCCAAGTGCTCGTAGACCCAAACAATCCCACTACTTCAGTTACTGTCCCCTATCAATCACGCCGGGTCACCATTTCTGTTCAGTTCGCGAACGACATCGGAGTATCAAGCGGTGGCACTGTGGGCGCAAATCTGCGAGAAGGATCAACGTTCCTGGGAACAACAATCAATGGTCGCCCACGAATTGCTGGTACACCAGTTGCCAATAGCGTGAGCTTCTCTAAGGGATCAACTACTTTGACCTCCACCGCTAAAACACACCTGAAACAGGCATTGAAAACGGCGCAGGCCCAGGGCGGTCTCATTTACGTGACGGGTTATGCACAAACAGGTGAATTAAAGAACAGCTGGATGCTGAACACCTTGGCTCGAGAACGCGCCAAGAACGTAGCTCAGTACCTCTCATCACTCGGAGCCCGTCAATGGATTACCTTCTATGGAGCCCCCATTACACCGACGGTCTGGCACAACACTCCATCGGGTCATGTAGATATAGCCACAGTTTTCCCAGATCAAATTTGAAACATATCGACTTAAGGACCACAATCATGAATATGACCAAACAACGAATAGCAAGAGCGTTCACTGCTGTAGTGCTTCTAGGCACAAGCCTTGCTGTCGGTACACAAAAGATTTCCGCCACTGAAGCAGGCCCCGGCGGAGTCAACATTGGCTTTGACTTTTCGTGGAATGACGCTGCGAACCCTGCCGGACATAGTGCATCATTTCTAGAGACCGATGGCCTCACAGCAAACAACTGCTCTGGTGGAAACATGACTGCCTCTACCAAAACGTGCAACTTTGTTTTCGATTATCGCGTCAATGGAACAGCACAAGCCTCAGCCTCACACGCGGCTCCCTGGATTACATGGAAGAATCCAACCTCTTATATCGATGGCAAACCCACACAATCTGGCTGCAGTTCCCCTTCTGCAAAATCAGACAATTTGGGTCAGGCCCCACTGACCATCTTTGATTGCTTTAGTAACGGCAGCTTTGGACAAGTTTTCCGACCAGCGATCACTGGCCCCCTCAATCAGTTTCGTATGTCGATGACATGCCTCACTCCACGCAACGTAGCCCCGTACGAACTGTACGCACTTTTGTACGAGTTAAACCCCGAGGGAACAACACTCACAGGTAGCACTCCGCTCGGAACAACTATTGTCAACCTCTCTAAATGTCCGACGGCCTTGTCGTGGAACAAAAGAACTTTCTCCGCCAATGACTTTGCAATGATCCCTATGAATTTCAATAACCCTGTGGTTTCAGCTGGAAAGTTTTATGGCGTGTACCTCACAGGAGCAGGGATGCCAGGAACACTTCCACCAGGTGCACAATCTGCCATGGCAGCAGCAAAGGCCGCGAACACCACGACAACTGTTGCACCAACGACAACCACCACTACTACCACCACACCGTGGAGCAGTTTCAAGGGTGGCTCTAAGACCACCACCAAAGCGCCTACAAAGACCACACCTGTCGGCGCATCTCCTGCGATAACTACAACACCAACTAACTCATCATCACTAGAGCTCACCGCCCTGGAGCCCAACACCATTAATCGCAGTGTGACACGACTCATGTCTCCCGCGCTGTCAAAGACGTACTACATCAATTCACTTACTCCAAAGGTTTGCTTAGGCGCTGGACGAAATCTTGTTTTCCTACGCACTGGTCGTTGCACTGCTCAAGTTCAACTACGCGCAAATGGCAAACGTGAAACAACTGTTACTACGCGGGTGGTCTCTGGCACTGTTGTGGAATCAGACAACGTGGTTGCATTGCCGTCGGCAACTATCGCCTACTTCAAAAGTGGAACGGCGTTGTCTACTGCTCAGTCCAAAAATGACATTGATGCCATCTTGCCTACAGCCCGAGTCGCAGATGCGGTTTTGGTGACGGGCCACACAGGGAATGTTCAGAGCGAAAACTCAAACCTGGTTCCCCTATCGCAAAAGCGCGCACTTGCTGTGCGATCACTTCTTCGTGATCGAGGCGTCTCTGCAACGATTGCAATCTGGAGCTATGGCGCAACGAATCCTGTCAACAAGGGAAAGACCACTAAAGCCCAGAATCTCAACCGTCGAGCAGAGATTTTCGTCATTCCATAGAGCATCAAATATTTAGACACTCGACTCGCCAGGCCTAAACGCGGGCTGGTGCCTTTGTAAATTGCATTGCACCATCGTCGAGGGGTGAATCGCGGAACATCTTGCGATCACGTTTGAAATCTTGAGGGTTGATCCACGGCTCACGATCGCCTTGGCGCGGGAACATATGCATTACGCGTTCCATATAGCCAGCTGAGAAATTATCAATCCACGGATGCTCGGCCATGTTTTCTTCACCAGAACGCAAGACAGGCGTGCACTGCTGGGTGCCGGTCTTTTCCATGTGGTTCAACAATCGACATACGTATTCACAGGTGAGGTCGGCACGAAGTGTCCATGAAGCGTTGATGTAACCAAAGCTAGACGCGAGGTTGGGAACTCCTGAATATGCAAGCCCCTTATAGGTCCATGTTTTTGAAAAGTCGACAAGATTGCCATCGACTACAAATTCCATCTCGCCTAGCGTGACTAAATTAAGGCCAGTTGCAGTGACCACCACATCGGCGTCGAGTCGCTGACCAGATTTCAACACGATCCCGGTGGCATCGAAATGGTCAACATGGTCGGTTACAACAGAAGCCGATCCGTCCTTGATGGCCGAGAACAAGTCGCCGTTCGGAACCAGGCAAAGCCGCTGGTCCCATGGGTTGTAAGAAGGAGTGAAATGCGTATCGACGTCGTAGTCAGGACCAAGCGCATCGCGAACGCCTTTCAGAAGCGCAGTCTTTACCTGTTCAGGCTTCGTACGGGTTCGCTTGTACACCAACTGTTGCATGGTGGTGTTCTTCCATCGAGTGAGGCTGTAGGCCATCTTTTCTGGCAGGAATTTGCGCAAGCGATCTGCAATTGCATCGTGGTCGGGACGTGCAACTACATATGTAGGTGAACGCTGCAACATGGTCACATGTGCAGCAGTTTTTGCCATGGCGGGAATAAGAGTCATAGCGGTTGCTCCCGAACCGATCACAACTACTTTCTTGCCGGCGTAGTCGAGATCGGAAGGCCACGCCTGCGGGTGAACAACCGTGCCACCAAACGACTCAATCCCTGCAAACTCTGGCGTATAGCCGCTCTTGTAGCTGTAGTAACCCGAACACATATATAAGTAGTTACATGTGTACGTCACCGTGTCGTGAGAATCGGAACGAGTAGCGGTCACTGTCCAAGTTGCATTTTCTGTGGACCACTCAGCCTTCGTTACTAAATGCTTGAAGCGAATCTTTTTGTCGATGCCGTATTGGCTGGCTGTCTCGCGCAAGTACGACAAAATGTTCGGGCCATCGGCAATTGATTTTGCTGCAGTCCATGGCTTGAAGCTGTAGCCAAGTGTGTGCATGTCGCTATCGGAGCGCACACCCGGGTATCGAAACAGATCCCATGTGCCGCCCATGTCGTTACGACCTTCGAGAATCACATACGAACGATTTGGGCATTCTTTCTGTAAGAAATAACCAGCTCCGATGCCCGAAATTCCGGCACCCACCACTACGACATCGAAATGTTCCATGGCTGAAAGATTAGGCGAGGTCGGTGGCTGCGCCCGCAAACTGCGATTGATACAGACGGAAATACGCCCCACGAGCCTCGAGAAGGTCCTCGTGTGAGCCCTGTTCCACAATGCGGCCATCTTCCATCACTAAAATCACGTTGGCATCGCGAATCGTGGAAAGGCGATGGGCAATTACAAAGCTGGTGCGCTGACTACGCAACGCCACCATGGCCCGCTGAATAAGCACTTCAGTGCGTGTATCGACCGAGCTAGTGGCTTCATCGAGAATCAGAATCGCAGGATCGGCCAGGAACGCACGAGCAATGGTGAGCAACTGCTTCTC
>WLEX01000092.1 GCA_009704065.1 Actinomycetota bacterium | reverse complement strand
TCCATTCCACCAAGACCTGCAACTTCAGTTGCGAGTACTAGTAGGTCGGGTGGTCGCACGAGGGGCGGGAACGTCCATGTGAAGACCAAAGGGAAAGTAAATCCCTCAGGGGGGTCGTCGTCGGGGTCATCCATTGCGAGAACTGCGTCTTCAAAATTCAACAGTGTGCGGGGGTCTATCTCGAGGCTGACATGAAGGTCGATGGGGCCGTTGCAGGCTTCTTCTGGGTGAAGGTCGACTTCCCATAACTGTCGCAGGGAATAGGTCTCTACAAAATGGCGTTCATCATGCACATGAAAGCCATGATCGATGGCATGGCTCTTTAAATCGGTGACAAAACCGGCAATGTCAATCACGGCCACGTCATTGACACTACCGTTCAGAGGTGGCCCATTTCGATTACGACTCAGACGACCGTGAACTCATGGGGTTCTTGCACGATGTGGCAGATGCTGCGGCAGACACTCTCGATGAAATTGGTGACTGGTCAATGTCGGGGGAACGGGAAGGTCAATATTCTGCTGATGTGGTAGTCGATGATGTCATCGTCGACATGCTGCAGGCGGCGGGATTTATTGTTCTGTCCGAAGAGAGTGGAGTGGACGAAATTGAATGGCCGATTGTCGACAACCAGTTACTCATTGTCGTTGATCCGATTGATGGATCCACAAATGCGAGCAAAGGTCTGCCGTGGTTTGCAACTTCATTGTGTGTAGTTGACCGCGATGGGCTGAGGGCGGCGCTTGTTGCAGAGCAGTCCGGCAGTGAGACCAGATTTGGTGCCACGCGTGGCGGTGGAGCGAACAAAGATGGTGTGCCGATTCATGTGGTTCCTCTCACCGATATGTCGAGGGCTGTGATTGGTACGAATGGTGTACCTCCTGATCCACACGGTTGGTGGCAATTTCGAACACTTGGTGCAGCGGCACTCGATATCTCTTTAGTGGCAAGTGGTGGTCTCGATGGATATGTCGATTATCACGACCACGGTGTCTGGGACTATTTGGCCGCTGCTCTTATCTGTAAGGAAGCCGGTGCGATTGTGGGGGAAATTGACGACCGCGATTTGATGGTGATTGATCCGGGTGACCGCAGAACGCCAATTGTTGCCTCGTCTCCTGCTTTGTTCCAATCGCTACAAGAATCTGCCCGCGCTAATCAGCACTGATTCCCGAGGCGCTTTGTCAGTGCGCCTACAGTTGAGGAATGAAACAGATTTCACATTGGATTAATGGCGCCACTGTCGCCGGAACTTCTTCACGTTCTGGCAATGTGTTCAATCCAGCCACAGGTGTGCAGACTGCTGCAGTTGATTTTGCTTCGGTGGAGGAAGTCGACCAAGTAGTAGCTGCGGCAGTCGATGCGTTTCCGGCATGGCGTGCCACAAATTTGTCACGGCGTGCCGAAATCTTGTTCAACATACGTGATCTGGTGCACACAAATCGAAGCGAGATTGCATCTGTGCTGAGTGCTGAACACGGCAAGGTGTTGTCTGATGCCATAGGAGAAGTATCACGCGGTCTTGAAAACATTGAATTCGCATGTGGGGTGCCACATCTCTTAAAGGGTGGATACAGCGAGCAGGCATCAGTGGGTGTCGATGTGTACAGCATCAAGCAGCCACTAGGTGTCGTTGCGGGAATTACTCCGTTCAATTTTCCTGCAATGGTTCCCATGTGGATGTTTGCGAATGCTCTTGCATGTGGAAACACATTCGTTCTTAAGCCAAGTGAAAAGGACCCATCAGTTGCTCTCTATCTTGCTGAGTTGTTACAACAAGCCGGAGTACCCGACGGAGTATTCAATGTGGTGAATGGCGACAAAGTCGCTGTAGATCGATTGCTCACGCACCCTGATATTGCGGCCGTGTCGTTTGTTGGTTCCACTCCCATTGCAAAGTACATCTACGAGACCGGCACTAAAAATGGCAAACGAGTTCAAGCCTTGGGTGGGGCGAAGAACCACATGCTTGTCTTGCCCGATGCCGATCTCGATATGGCTGCAGATGCTGCAGTGAGTGCGGCATACGGATCAGCAGGCGAGCGTTGTATGGCAATTTCAGTATTGCTTGCAGTTGACTCTGTGGCCGATGCACTGATTGAAAAAGTAAAAGAACGAATTCCTGCAATCAAGGTTGGTCCTGGTTCTGATCCGGCGAATGAAATGGGTCCACTAATTACGGCTGAACACCGCGACAAGGTGGCCAGTTATTTGGCTGGCGCCGCAGCGGAAGGGGCAAAGGTCGTCGTCGATGGCCGTGAAGGTATTCCTGCAGAGGGCTATTTCATTAAGCCAAGCATCCTCGATGAAGTGAAGCCCGGTATGCGTTGTTACGACGAAGAAATCTTTGGTCCAGTTCTCAATGTGGTGCGAGTAAAGACCTACGACGAAGGTGTTGCTCTCATCAATAGCAACGCATTCGGAAATGGTGTTGCATTGTTCACGCGAGATGGCGGAGTCGCGCGCCAGTTCCAATTCGACGTAAGTGTGGGCATGGTGGGCATCAACGTCCCGATTCCAGTGCCCGTGTCGTACTACTCATTTGGCGGATGGAAGAACAGTTTGTTTGGCGACCATCACATGTATGGCCCAGAAGGAATTAATTTTTACACCCGCAGCAAAGTAGTGACATCACGATGGCCAGACCCGCGCACCTCGAGTGTCGATCTGGGTTTCCCCACCAATCGTTAGTTGTTATTTGCCGGTGTAAAAAGAATCGGCGATAGTGAGCACTTCGTCGATGATGGCGAGGCCTTCTTCAATCTCTGCATCACTCGTGGTAAGCGGTGGCGTGACATGGATGCGGTTGAAGTGGCTAAATGGCCATAGACCTTTGGCTTTTGCAGCCACCAGAATATCTGTCATGGGCTTTGCGTTTGCTCCACTTGCATTGAACGGCACAAGTGGCTCTCGTGTGTTGCGGTCTCGTACGAGTTCAATTGCCCAGAAGCATCCGAGCCCTCGAACATCTCCCACACTCGGGTGATTAGCTTTGATTTTTTCTAGTCCTGGTCCGATGACATCGGTACCAAGTCGTCGAGCCTTCTCGATGATCTTTTCTTCTTTGTAGATGTTGATTGATGCGATGGCAGAAGCACACGCCAGTGGGTGACCTGAATAGGTGAGACCGCCTGGGAATTGTTTTTCGCGGAATGAATCAGCAATGCGATCAGAAATAATGACGCCGCCTAATGGAACGTACCCTGAGTTAATTCCTTTGGCGAAACAGATGAGATCGGGAGTAACCTTCCAATGGTCTACAGCGAACCATTCTCCGCAGCGACCAAACCCCGCCATGACTTCATCACAAATCATGACAATTCCGTGTTCGTCGCAAATATCGCGCACACCTTGTAGGTACCCGGGTGGCGGAACGAGAATTCCATTCGTTCCAACAACAGTTTCCAAAATGATTGCTGCAATGTAATTTGCACCCTCCACCATGATGGTGTCGCGCAAGTGTTGCAACGCACGCTCACATTCTTGTGATTCATTTTCTGAGTGAAATGCAGAACGGTAGGGATATGGACCCCAGAATTTAACAATGCCCGGCATCGCTGGTTCTGATGGCCAACGTCGCGGATCACCTGTGAGTTGAATCGCTCCACCAGTTGCGCCGTGATAACTGCGATAGGTGGTGAGAACTTTGTTACGACCTGTGTGTAGTCGAGCCATCCGCATTGCGTTTTCGGTTGCCTCGGCCCCACCATTGGTAAAGAACACCATGTTGAGATCGCCCGGTGCTAGTTCTGCAATAAGTCGAGCGGCTTCGCCACGTTCTTCGTTTGCATGAAATGGCGCAATAGTGCACATTTTGTCTACCTGGGCCTTGATAGCTGCCAGCATTTTGGGGTGTTGATGTCCGATGTTGACGTTCATTAATTGGCTGGAGAAGTCGAGGTATCTCTTACCGTCTTCATCCCAGAAACATGACCCCTCGGTGCGCGCCACAACAAGGGGGCTTATAAGTGATTGGGCCGACCACGAATGAAAAACATGCCTGCGGTCATTGGTAAATGCTGATGAAGCCATGAACAACTCTAACCGAGCCCACTTTGCTGGTTCTATGGGTTAGACAAGGACATGCGCAGAATTCTCCTCAGTAGTGCCATTGTCTGTACGACGATCGCGGCTTTACAAGCCCCCGCGTCGGCAGCTACCTGCGCGCAAGGAGGGCAATGTGTAGTGGGGAACAAGGGACCTGCTGGCGGAACCATTGTGTACAACGCGGGTTCGGTGCAGTGGTGGGGACAGTATCTCGAGGCGTTGCCGCTGAAAACGGGGGCTGGATTGCCGTGGTCCTTACAGCCCACAACATCCTTATATCCGAATGACCCCACGCAACGCATGCACATTGATGCCAAGGCAATTGGCATGGGTCGTACGAACACCACAAACATCGTTGCGCAAAGTGGTGCAGGCAACTATGCAGCTGCTTACGTTGACAATCTCATTGTCAATAATCACGATGACTGGTTTTTGCCATCAGTCGATGAATTAAACGCGGTGTACTTTGCCCGGGCAACAAAGGGTGTTCCCAAAATGCCGGCCGAGCCTTATTGGTCATCTAGTGAAAACTCCGCCAACTACGCCTGGTACCAACTGTTTCAAGATGGGACACAGTTCACCGATGAAAACGGTGTTGGTGCAATCAAGGGAATTAAGCATCTCACCCGCAACCGGTTACATCGTGGCTCAGGGTTTCCGTCATTGCCGTTTCGCTTAGTGGCGATGCGTTCATTCCCTGCTGGCACAGGAATTGTGCCACCGTTGTCCTCACCTGCGCTTACCGGCGTGACATGCGGTGCAACAGGTCCGTGCAGCATTGGCGACACTGGCCCGGCTGGTGGTGTGGTGTTTTACGATGCGGGCGTGCAGCAGCCATGGGGCCGTTATTTAGAAGCTGCTCCATTGCAGACAGAAGGTGTCGGTCTTTCGTGGAAGCGAATAGGTGCAGTTGATGCAAAGCGTCCGATCTATCGCGATATCAAAAAGGTACGCGCGCAAATTCAACGAGTTCTTGCAACGCAGATTGGTATGGGAAAAATTAATACGACAAAGATTGTCAAAATATATGGTCGTGGCCGGTACGCCGCGCGATATGCAGATGCACTGGTGTACAACGGTTTTGATGATTGGTTTCTGCCATCAAAAAATGAACTCAATGAAATGTATTCAGTCCTCGTCACTGCATCGCCAGAAATAGGTGCGTTTGCTAACAGTTTCCATTGGTCGTCTAGCGAATACGACTTCAACAATGCGTGGACAGTCAATTTTAAAGATGGTCAGCAATTCGACCGCGAGAAGTGGTTATTGCCAGATCCAATCAATGGTGTAAAAGCCTTACGAGTGCGGGCTATCAGAGCATTTGGGTAAG
>WLEX01000091.1 GCA_009704065.1 Actinomycetota bacterium | reverse complement strand
TCGCCCGCTTCGATATTTTCATCGATTAAAAGCTGGTCACCTGCAGTGTCGCTCGTGCGTCCGCGTGTATGAATTGCATACGCCTTGCCAGTTTCGGTGCGTGACTGATACCACCAGCCGGCATGACTGACTGGGTATGACGAGTCATCTTCATGAACGCGGCCTTTTATCTCCTGGAAAATGTCTTCGACTGTTTTTCCTCTCGATGCGAACCATTCGGTACTAAAGCTGTTTTCAGCCGCGAGGTAGGCGAGTGTCTCGGGGTCGTCTTTTTGAATGAGCCATGCAAATGGATCTTCAACTTCGCCAGTAGGACGCTTCAATGTCTGCAATCGTTTAGGGGCAAGTGGTGCCATTGTCATGACATGCAGGATATGGCCGCTGTTCAGGTACCGTTTTCTTATGCATGTGTGGATCGACCAAGACCTTTGTACAGGTGATGGACTATGCGTTGATACATGTCCCGATGTGTTCGTACAGCTCGAAGATGGCATTGCGTACGTGGCCGACAATGGCGCTGCAATGAATGATCCTGGTGGTGGAGGCAGTTTGGCTCCGGTGAGTCAACGTGATCGAGATGCGGTTGTGCATGCGGCCGACATTTGCCCCGGTGAATGCATTTTCATCGAATTGAGTATGTAAATCGGGAGAAGTGAATTCACCTCGATTTTGTGAAGAAACTTCACCGGTATTTTGGTGATTAAAAATAGTCACCATTTAGTGATATACGACACCCTTCATTTAGTGTGGTATCTATGTCCCCGCGGAAGAACTTCGATCATCTCAATCATGGGCTGGCCGATGCACTTGGTGTGGTGGGCGAGTGGTGGACCCCACTGGTTGTGTGGGTCATTAACGGAGGCGCTCATCGCTTCGAAGAGATACAAGGCGGGCTTTCTATCGCACGCAATATTCTCACCGATCGCCTCAACACGCTTGTCGCTGGTGGTGTTATCGAGAAGCGTCAGTACTCAACGAAGCCTCAACGATTTGAGTATCACCTCACTTCAGCTGGCGAAGAGCTTGTTCCCATTTTGCAGACCCTTGAAACGTGGGGCAGTAAAAACATCGGAGAAACAGTCACTCCGTAGTGACTAGTCCTCGCCGCTAGTACGGTCGAGTGCACCCATGAAATTTTCACTTCGTACGTCTCGCACACTGCAACGCAGTCTTATCGTCTTTCCTGCGCTAGCTATTGCCGTGTCGGTGGGCTGTGTCGGTTCATCGAGTGCCACAGTGAGTCCGGTTGCGAAGAAGACCACAACAACAGTGAAAAAGAAAAAAGTGGTCACCACCACATCTGTTGTGACTAAAGGTGCATCGGGAAATCCCACCGCGCTATCTGTGCTCGGAACAATCATGGTGCAGAAGGAATATCCATCGGGATATAACCGTGCACTGTTTAGGCATTGGATTGATGCAAATGGCAATGGATGCGACACACGTGAAGAAGTATTGATTGCAGAATCAGTAACCAAGGCACAGATCGATGCGTATGGATGCAAAGTAATTGAAGGCGATTGGTTTTCTCCATACGACAATGTGACTTACACAAATCCGAGCGAGCTCGACATCGATCACATGGTGCCATTAAAAGAAGCGTGGGATTCGGGGGCGTGGGCATGGAGTAGCGCGCAACGCCAAAGTTTCGCCAATGATCTTTCCGATCCTCGTTCGCTTATTGCGGTGACCGCCGGTCAAAATCGCTCGAAGTCAGATAAAGATCCGTCGAATTGGATTCCACCACAAGCCAACTATCGGTGTACTTATTTGTCTGAATGGGTAGCAATTAAATCGCACTGGAAATTGTCAATGGACCAAAGCGAATTTGGCCGAATCAAAGACCTTCTCACTGCGTCGTGTACAACCACCACAGTTGCTCCGTGGGGCTCGGCCGCAACTGTGCCCACAACACAGCCCACACCGACGGGTCAAACATTGGGCACGGTGGCTGTGAACGACTCCATTGTCTCGCCGGTGACCACAGTTGCGCCCTCTGTCGCCACACCATCTGCTTCTGTAGGCACACCCGGGGTCTTGCAGGTCAACCCAGTTCGATGCAAGAAAGTCGAATTTGGACTCACGGGCGAATACAAGGGTCTTCCCTACGTGTGCTCCGACCACCGCAAAGATGGCTCGGCCTATGCGGCGGGCTATTACATGTGGCGCCCCGCCTAAATCTGCTTTGTGGCGGTGGGGGTATTCCCCGATAGCCTTGACCCCTATGTCGAAGAAGACCAAGAAGCGCAAGGCGCGCATGCGCCGCTCAAAGGCCAACCACGGCAAGCGTCCGAACATGGGTCGCGGTTAGCCGTATCCCATGAGCCGCCTCGTTGCACTGCACGTAGGCGGTTCTCGTGAGCCATGGCAGCAGCTGGGGCTCACATTCACTCACGATTCTTGCTTATTGGCCAATGTTGACCTCACGGTCTCTGGCCTACCCCTAGGTCTGCATAGCTGGACCTTAGAAACGGGTACCGATGCACATGTTGATGTCGACGGCATTCCCACCACTCTGGTGACCAGC
Organism: Actinomycetota bacterium; assembly: GCA_009704065.1. Lineage (GTDB taxonomy): Bacteria > Actinomycetota > Acidimicrobiia > Acidimicrobiales > Ilumatobacteraceae > UBA2093. The sequence continues at coordinate 2,854 of WLEX01000091.1, read as the reverse complement.
GCTCCGGAGCACCCCGCACATTCCCTTATTGGGTCTCAAAAAGTTGTGGGCCTTGATCATGTGGTGATCAACACCGACAACCTCGATCGCACGTGTGCTGCCATCGACTCTGTGCTTGGTGTCGAAGTACGCCGTGAGCGCGAAGTGGGAAATGGTGTCGTTCAGAGATTCCACAAATTAGATAACACCATTATTGAAGTGGTGACCGGCCCTCATATTCAGACTCCTGGCGCATCGCTATGGGGAATGGTGGTCAGTGTCGATGATTTGTTTGAACATGCTGAATCACTCGGTGATTCCGTGGTGTCTCCACCAAAACGAGCCACGCAACCTGGCCGATTCATTTCGACAGTGCGTGGGTCTGTGGGTCTTGGTGTGCCGTTTGCGCTCATGACACCCCATGTGTCTGGCATGGCCACGCAGTAGTTAGTCGGCGTCTTCGTCGTCTCCCGACAACTGACGCAAATATTGAATACCTTGCGCGCATGTGTCGTTCGCAGGACACCACCGGCATTGGAAACCTGGACGTACTTCGGGTTCGCGTGTTTTCAACGCAAGATCGGCAATGAGCAAGGTTCCCTGTGCGGTTCGACGTACTGCTGATTGCAGTAATCCTTCGGTGACATCTTCGCTATCGAGGCGAGCAGAGTCGAGTGAATACGAACCAAGACTGCGCGGCGCTTGTCTACTGCGCAAGGTTTCAATGAGTGCATAAAAGCGCAAGTCGTCGCGATGCGTAGGTGTGAGTCGGCCAGTTTTCAAGTCGATGATGACTTTGCGTCCTGGGCCACCAAGCACTAGGTCCATACGTGACGTGAACAGTACTGATTTGTCGAACAAGGAATACGACGCCGAATACTCAACCATGGGTCGCCATTGCGGTTTTACAGGTGGAAAACATTCGAGGAAATTAGAAACAGCACCAACCACTGCACCACGCAGTTCGGCTAGTTCGTGTGCGGGAAGCGAGATAATAAAATCAGATGCACTTTCGCGTGGATTCTCGGCAACGCTCGTAATGGCAGCATCAACAATTTCTGAAGGAATAATGGGCCCACGCCAGTTGAGTAGCAATTCAATGCCTTTATGGGCAATGGTTCCGCGCACTGTGTTGATGTTCCACGCAAACTGCGATTGCCGATTGAGAACGTGATACTTCTCGCATCCATGCACCGTTGCGATGTGATGCTTATTGATACGCAGTGGTTCTTCGGCGGTGAACAACCCCTTCAATGGCGCAAGTTCATTTTCGAGCTGCGACTCGATGGAGTGAACGATGTCTTCCGGTAGAGGTTCCCAATCAGCAGGAACACCCAAGGCTTCGATGACAGCTTTTTGCAGAGGGTTGAGTTCAGTATCCACGACGTCGTAACAATAGGGGGTGGGTGTGACGGGCCGAGGAAGTGTGCAACACCCTGCTGACAAGATGTCATCATGAGTTCATCGAGCACCACCAAATTCACGGCTGCAGCCCGTATTTTGGCTCAGCGCTCGGCCGAGCTCGATCTTGTTGTGCCAGGGTTTCGTAGCCCTCCTCGCATTGTGGGTGTCAACCGCACTATCCGTCGCTCTCGCGATAGCGAAGGCGGAGTAGTAGCCGTGCGCCTATCCGATCGGCCATTCACTGCCGCAGTGGGCGACATGATTGAAGGCGTCATTTGCATCAATCGGCTTGAGCCCCCCGAAGCCGATCGAATTCGCACTCAGTTATGGCGCACCATGCTGCAATTCACGGTCGAGGTTGCAAATTCTCGGGGCCCTAGTGCGCACAACACACCCACGACCCGCGTAGCCTGAATCCCGTTCCAGCCCGGATGGCGGAATCGGCAGACGCAGGGGGCTTAAACCCCCCGGATGGCAACATCTTGCGGGTTCAAGTCCCGCTCCGGGCACTAGTTCTGGAGAGCACGATGCGTATTGAGCGAATCAGAGTGGCGCGAGTGCCAATGCAGTTGGTGAGCCCATTGCGCACGTCTGATGGTGCACACCAGTCGCGAACAGCAGTTTTGGTAGAAATCACTGACGCCAGTGGAGTTATTGGTTGGGGTGAAAACGTTGCTCCGGCTGGCGTTGCGTATGTGGGCGAGCACGCAGATGCGTCGTATGAAGCTATGACAGATGTATTGATTCCTGAACTAGTGCAACACGAACTATCGGTGGGTGACATGTTTGCCGATCGGTGGTGGGGAATTGCTGGTCATCATTTTGCAAAGCATGCTTTGGAATCTGCATTATGGGATATTCATGCGCGACGTCAAGGAATGTCATTAGCGCAAGTTCTCGGTGGCGTTGAAACCGAAATCGAAGTGGGCGTAGTTGTGGGCATGCACGACACGATCGACGATGTAGTTGCTGAAGTAATGCAGCGTGTCGACGAAGGATACGCACGTGTGAAAATTAAAATTTCTCCAGGACATGATGCTGTTGTGTTAGCTGCCGTGCGTGATGCAGTTGGCCCAGAGTTTGCTCTGCAGGCCGATGCCAATGGTTCCTATGGTGCAGATGATCTCAATCTTTTGTGCTCTCTTGATCAATTCGCTCTGCAATTTATTGAGCAACCATTTGCAGCCGATGATCTTGATTCACACGCTGAGTTGCTACATAGGTCGGCAACATCGGTGTGTCTTGATGAATCCGTGAACACGATGAGTCAGTTGTTGTTGGCGCTCGATAGTGGGGCATGTGACGTGGTCAATATCAAGCCTTCTCGTGTGGGAGGTATCCGCAATGCCATTGCTATGCATGATGTGTTAGTTGAACGCGAGATTGATGCCTGGGTGGGCGGAATGCTCGAGACCGGTATCGGCCGAGCCTCATGTTTGGCCTTGGCATCCATGCCTGGCTTTACCCTCAC
>WLEX01000090.1 GCA_009704065.1 Actinomycetota bacterium | reverse complement strand
TGCACTGTTGCTTCAGTGGTGAAGGTTCCATTGCTGTCTTCATCGGTTACTACCCGCATCGAATCGACACGGAATGACTCTTGCTTCCACCCAGTTGCTCGGCGCATCAACAATTCAAGCGAAGCATCAGCTGCCTCAAAGTGGTAACCCTCGTGCTCAAGACGCTTCAAATCTTCAATCACTGAATTGATTGCAGGACCGTCCATAGTGAGGCCAAGCTCTTCAGCTTTCACTTCCATAGTGGCGCGACCGGCCATTTCACTCACAACAAATCGTGTGCCATTACCTACAACGACAGGATCAATATGTTCGTAGGCATCTTTCGCACGCTTGATTGCAGACACATGCAACCCTGCCTTGTGAGCAAATGCCGAAGAACCAACATATGGGGCCTGCGGATTGAGCGGACGATTCAACACTTCCGCTACGTGATTGCTCACTGCAGTCAAACGATCGAGATTGCCTTCTGGCAAGCAACGAAATCCCATTTTCAATTCAAGGTTCGGGATAACAGTTGTGAGGTTGGTGTTACCCGTGCGCTCGCCCAAACCATTAAGCGTTCCCTGTACATGGCGTACTCCTGCCATCACTGCAGCCATGGAGTTAGCAACAGCACAACCAGTGTCGTCATGGCAATGAATGCCGAGAGTTGCATCGTTACCCACGAAGGCTTTTACTTTGGTGACAATTTCGGCGACTTCATGAGGCAATGATCCGCCATTGGTGTCGCACATCACTAGGTGTGTTGCACCCTTCATGACAGCTGCTTCCACCACTCGCATAGCAAATTCTGGGTTGTTTTTGTACCCATCAAAGAAATGTTCAAGGTCGACCATCACTTGTCGTCCGTTACCATGCAAGAACTCCACGGAATCAGCCACCATGAGCGCACCTTCTTCGAGAGTGGTCTGCAATGCATCGGTGACGTGATAGTCCCACGATTTAGCAACAATGCACACGGCCGACGTATTGGCATCGAGCAAGTTACGCAATGTGGCGTCATCGTCTACTTTCCCTTTGGGACGACGAGTAGATCCGAACGCAACAAGAGTGGAATGCTTGAACTTCAGTTCTGTGGCAGCTCGTGCAAAGAATTCAATGTCTTTGGGATTGGCGCCAGGCCAACCCCCTTCGATGAACTGCACACCCAAGTAATCGAGTTGTTCGGCAATGCGGAGCTTGTCTTCAACAGTTGCCGACACACCTTCAACTTGCATGCCATCACGCAATGTTGTGTCGAATGCTTCAACAAGTTCGAGAGAGTTTTTTGTGTTCATGATGTTCTTCTTTGGGGTCGTCTAGTTCGTAATTTGGGGAATGAAAAAGCCGCCCTCAAGGCGGCTGAAACGCGCACGTCGGTGACCGGCGTGCGCTAACGAATAATGATGATCGACGAAGCAATGCCCACAATGTGGCGAGAGATGCTGGTGATCGACATGTCCACAGTCTCGCGCCCCACAGACCCCATCGTCAACCCCTGTGGGCAAATCTGTGGAAAAACATGTGAGGAAGCCCCCCGTAGGGGCTTTGCCTGTGGAAACTGTGGAAATCGTTGGCCTAGGCCAGCTCACACCAGTGCTTGTATTGGGGCAATTGTCCGCGAACAGCTTTGCCATACGCCTCGGCAATGGCCGTGGTGATGGGACCAGGACATGGAACTTCGCGGTCATCAACTGAGTTAATGGCGCTCACTTCAGCCGCAGTTCCGCAGCAGAAGATCTCTTCTGCGATGTACAGGTCGGATCGGACGATGTTTTCGACTCTCATTTCGAAACCAAGTTCGGCAGCAATCTGGCTCACACAATTTTGAGTGATGCCTTCCAATGCACCCGCAGCAAGTGGTGGAGTCAAGATGACTCCGTTACGCACTACAAAGATGTTTTCTCCGGTGCACTCACTAACAAAGCCTTGCGGGTTCAACATGATGGCCTCGTCGTAGCCAGCCTTCAAGGCTTCTACTTTTGCCAGCGAAGAGTTCACATAGTTACCAACAGTTTTTGCTGCAGGTGGCATGGTGTTGTGATCAAGGCGTGTCCATGAAGAGATCTTCATACGAACACCTTTAGTGAGAGCGTCTTCACCCAAGTACGCACCCCAAGGCCAGCAAGCAATAGCAACATCAACGACACATGGCAATGGGTTCAGACCCATCTCGCCATATCCGTAATACGCAATGGGACGTACGTAACACGAAGGAAGCCCTGTTGAACGAACTACTTCTTTTGTGGCAGCAACTAATTGATCAACTGTGTATGGAATGTCCATACCCAAAATTTTTGCGCTCTTGAATAGTCGTTCGATGTGTTCGGTGAGGCGAAACACTGCAGGACCTTCAGAGGTTTCATAGGCGCGGATTCCTTCAAACACGCCTGTGCCGTAATGCAAGGTGTGCGTGAGTACATGCACTTGGGCCTTGTCCCAATCGACAAGTGTGCCGTTCATCCAGATTTTCGGTGTGGGAATGAGAGTTGGCATAAGTGCTCCTAATGAATTGCTCTTGGAAGATTACTTGGCTGCGACGAGTGCAGCGATGGCGTTTCCGATTTCCGTGGTGGAACCGGTTGGTGAAGTGTCGCAAGCAGCCCGAATTCGCTCTGCAGCAGCATTTTCGCCCAAAAAGTCGAGCATGAGGGCTGCTGACAAGATGGCAGCGGTGGGGTTTGCTTTGCCAGTTCCCACGATGTCGGGAGCCGACCCATGTGATGGTTCGAACATAGACGGCCCTGTGCGAGAAGGGTTGAGGTTGGCCGATGAGGCTAAGCCAATGCCACCGCTCACTGCGCCGCCGAGGTCGGTGAGAATATCGCCAAACAAGTTGTCGGTCACGATGACGTCGTAGCGATGTGGATCTTCAACAAAGTAAATACACGCCGCATCGACATGATTATATGCAGTTGACACGTGAGGAAACTGCGCCGCAACATCGTTGAAAGCACGCTGCCATAAATCACCAGCAAAGGTAAGCACATTGGTTTTGTGTACCAAAGTGACGTGCTTGCGCTCACGTTGTGCAGCAAGTTCGAATGCATAACGAATGCAACGCTCAACTCCGTGACGAGTATTGACACTTCCTTGAGTTGCAATTTCGTGTGGTGTTCCGCGACGCAAGACACCACCTTCGCCTACGTATGGACCTTCGGTGTTTTCACGAATCACCACAAAGTCATGCGGCGTGACGTGACCAGGTGCAGTTCCTGCAAACGGACGTTGGTTGACATAGAGGTCGAGATCAAAACGCATCTTCAACAACAGGCCGCGCTCGATGATGCCAGGGGGAACATCGGGGGTTCCGACCGCTCCCAACAAGATGGCATCGAAGTTGCGTAACTGATTCAGCACGTCGTCGGACAGGATTTCTCCGTCGCGCAAGTAACGCATGCCGCCCAGGTCGAAATCGGTGGTGTCGATTGCGACTCCCGTTGCCCGCACCACTTTCACAGCTTCAGCCGTGACCTCGGGTCCGATTCCGTCTCCACCAATGAGTGCAATGCGATGTGCCATAAGGAGACCATCGTAGAAGGCACAGGTAGCCTTCTCCTCATGGCAAAGCACCTCCTGTCCAAAGAGACATACGCGCGACTCGAAGCCGAGATTGCCCATCTTGAGCACGAAGTCCTTCCCGAGGTGGCCGACAAGATCGGCCGCGCCCGAGAAATGGGCGACCTCAAAGAAAATGGCGACTATCACGCCGCCAAAGATGAATACGGCATGTTTAACGACCGCAAGAACCTGCTTCTTTCCATTCTTGAAGATTCCGAACTTGCCCCCACCCCCGCCGCTGGCGAAGTCGGTGTTCTCTCTACGGTCACCATTTTGTTTGCAGGTGACAGCGAAGATGATGCAGAGACCTATCTGATTGGCCATATTGAAGAGCGGCGCACGGGTGCTGGCGCCGAAGTAATGAGCCCCGTATCCCCTATTGGCTCCGCCCTTCTTGGCCGTCGTGCTGGCGACAGTGTTTCCATCACTTTGGAAAACGGTGCCAAGGTTTCCGTCACCGTTGTCAAGGTGGACAACTGACCGAACATCTTGTTCCCGACCTGCCCCCTGGTCATTCAGTTGAATTGCCGGGTCGAGGCACCACGTTCTATCGAGAGCTCGTTGGCCCACCTGGTGCGCCAACACTTGTATTGCTACACGGATGGACTGCCACCGCCGACCTGAATTGGTTTATGTGTTACACCGAATTAGCAAAACACTTTCGTGTCATTGCAATCGATCACCGAGGACATGGCCGTGGCATTCGCTCCTCTCAGCCGTTTCGTTTATCTGATTGCGCAGACGATGTTGCTGCTCTTATGGACCAACTTGGTATTGCCACCTTCATTCCTGTCGGGTATTCCATGGGAGGCACTATTGCCCAATTGATGTGGAAGAGGCACGAACATCGTGTTCGAGGAATAGTTCTTTCTGCAACAGCTGCTCATTTTGTTTCATCACGACAAGAACGAATTGCATTTTCCTTGCTTAATGGCATTGGAGCAGTTGCACGACTAACACCTTCTGCCTTACGACGCTCTATCAGTGACCGTATTTATCTCTCACGTAAAACAATGACGTGGGAACCGTGGGCTGCGCAACAAGTCGCAGATCACGAGTGGCGCGCCATTCTTGAAGCCGGTGCAACTCTCGGAAATTACGATGCCCGCTCGTGGTTGCCAACAATTGATGTTCCTGTTGCGGTGATTATGACAACAGACGATCAAGTGGTGTCTCCTCGGCGTCAAAAAGTATTGGCAGAGGAAATCCCCAACGCACGTGTGTTTGAAATTGCAGCCAATCACGATGCCGTGTTTGCCCGGGCTGACGAGTTTGTACCAATTCTTGTTGAGGCATGCTTGGCTGTGCACACAGACGCAATTGCACGAGCCGTCTCACCAAGTTCATTAGGTACATCGTCGTGAAGCAACCAATTCGTTTGCGTACACGTTGGCGTCGCAATAGTCGCCTTGCGCGTCTTGGCGCCCGCATCGGACTTGCACATGCAGGCACATCTGCTCGCAAAGTATTTGCGAGCACAGAACGTCGTGAAGAATTATCGCGAGCGCGTGAATTTAAAACAGCCCAACAAGTAGCAGGTGAACTGGGCAACATGAAGGGTGCCCTCATGAAGCTTGGCCAGATGGCTAGCTACTTAGATGATGGCCTTCCCGAACCCATGCGTCAAGCTCTTGCTCAATTGCAATCACACTCGCCCCCCATGGCGATTGCTCTCGTACATGAAGAACTAGAGCGCGAGCTGGGTAAGCCGATGAGCGAAATCTTCATTGAATTTGACGACGAACCCATTGCATCTGCTTCCATTGGCCAAGTACACCGTGCAATTATTCGCCTTGTTGATGGTTCCGAACAAGCGGTAGCCGTCAAGGTGCAATATCCAGGTGTTGCAGAAGCAATCGATGCGGATATTCGTACTGCAGATTTGCTCGGCACATTGTTGGCCTTTGGTTTCAAATCACTGAATCCTGAAGACATGGTTGCT
>WLEX01000009.1 GCA_009704065.1 Actinomycetota bacterium | reverse complement strand
CAGTTGTTTGCTCAAGTCACAAACCCACCACTCGATGCCATTCGTGAAGAAGTTGTTACCGCTATCGGTACCAGCGTTGGCCCAGAGGCAAACTTGTTGCAACCAGGGCCCGATAGTTGCCGACAATTGGAACTGCCGTTCCCCATTATCGATAACGACGAATTAGCAAAAATTATTCACATCAATGATGACAACACCCAGCCTCAATTGGCTGCTGTAGTGATCAGTGGTCTGTATCGCGTTGCAGACGGTGGCGCTGGTCTTCGTGCTGCACTCGATCAAGTGCGTGCAGATGTGACCGATGCAATTATCAACGGTGCGCGAATCATTGTGTTGTCCGATCGCAACTCTGACGAAGTTTTTGCTCCCATCCCATCGCTCTTGCTCACCAGTGCAGTGCATCACCACCTCATTCGTGAGAAGCGTCGTACGCAAGTGGGCCTAATCGTTGAAGCCGGAGATGCACGTGAAGTGCATCACATGGCGTTACTTGTTGGTTTTGGTGCTGGTGCAATTAACCCATACTTGGCTTTCGAAACCATTGAGAACGTGATCGCGAACGACATGTACTCGCTGGGTGCGATGGATTCCTTTAAGGCAGTAAAGAATTACATCAAGGCCTCGGGCAAGGGTGTACTCAAGGTTATGTCGAAGATGGGTGTATCTACTGTTGCCTCGTATACAGGTGCTCAAATCTTTGAAGCCATCGGATTAGCTAATGATCTTGTCGATGAATTCTTTACAGGCACTGTGTCGCGTCTTGGTGGTATTGGTCTTGAAGAGATTGCACGTGAGGTGGCATCACGTCATGCCACGGCTCATCCAACACGTCCCGATCTGCGCTCGCATCGCAAAATTGAATTGGGCGGCGAGTATCAGTGGCGTCGTGAAGGGGAGTATCACCTCTTTAACCCCGACACCGTGTATCGCTTGCAGCACTCCACGCGTGCAGGTCGCTACGACCTGTTTAAGCAGTACACACGTGATGTCGACGACCAGTCGACGCGTCTGGCCACATTGCGTGGACTGTTTCACTTACGCACCGGTGAGCGCACCGCTATCTCTATCGACGAAGTAGAACCAGTGTCAGAGATCGTGAAGCGATTCTCAACAGGCGCAATGAGTTACGGCTCAATTTCTGCCGAAGCACACGAGACTTTGGCTATTGCCATGAACCGCTTAGGCGGAAAGAGCAATACCGGTGAAGGTGGCGAAGACCCCGAACGGTTTACTCCTATGGCAAATGGTGATTCAAAGAGATCATCTATCAAGCAAGTGGCCTCTGGGCGTTTCGGTGTCACCAGTGAGTATCTGGTGAATGCAGATGACCTTCAAATCAAAATGGCGCAAGGTGCAAAGCCTGGTGAAGGTGGACAGTTGCCTGGTCACAAGGTGTATCCATGGGTTGCAAAGACTCGTCACTCGACGCCAGGTGTGGGACTCATCAGTCCTCCTCCTCACCACGACATCTATTCCATTGAAGACTTGAAGCAACTCATTCATGACTTGAAGAACTCAAACCCACTTGCCCGCGTTCACGTGAAGCTTGTGGCAGAAGTTGGTGTCGGCACGGTTGCGGCTGGCGTTAGCAAGGCAAAGGCCGATGTTGTACTTATCTCGGGTCACGACGGTGGCACGGGAGCATCTCCGCTCACATCGCTCAAGCATGCGGGTGGACCTTGGGAACTCGGGCTTGCCGAAGCGCAACAAACTCTCATGTTGAACGGTCTTCGCGACCGTATTGTGGTGCAAGCCGATGGCCAGATGAAGACTGGCCGCGACGTAGTGATTGCTGCATTACTTGGCGCAGAAGAGTTTGGTTTTGCAACAGCACCACTTGTGGTGAGCGGTTGCGTCATGATGCGCGTGTGTCATCTCGATACATGTCCTGTAGGTATTGCTACGCAAAACCCTGTGTTACGTGCTCGCTTTAGCGGCCAGCCTGAATTCGTTGTGAACTTCTTTGAATACATTGCAGAAGAAGTGCGCGAGTATTTGGCGGAGCTTGGTTTCCGTACGCTGAAAGAAGCAGTTGGTCATGTTGAAATGATCGACGCTGAAGCTGCCGTCAACCATTGGAAGGCTCAAGGTCTCGATATCTCGCCCATGTTGGCAGTTCCTCAGAACCCGTACAACCAAACGCCGTATATGTCGGTAGCCCAAGATCATGGGCTAGAAGAGGCGCTCGATAACCAATTGATTGCGTTATCAAAAGATGCATTGTCCGATGCTCGTCAGGTGAATATTGCACTCCCCATTAAGAATGTGAACCGCACAGTGGGAACCATGCTTGGTTACGAAGTCACAAAGGCCTACGGCGGCGCGGGATTACCCGACGGCACAATCAAGATTCATTTCACTGGTTCAGCCGGCCAAAGCTTCGGTGCTTTTGTTCCATCAGGAATCGAGATGCGTCTTGAAGGTGACTGCAATGACTATCTCGGCAAGGGTCTCTCTGGTGGACGAATCATCTTGCATCCACACACAGAGTCATCATTTGTCGCTGAAGACAATGTCATTGCCGGAAACGTCATTGGCTACGGAGCAACGGGTGGTGAAATATTTATTCGCGGCCTAGTGGGCGAGCGCTTCTGTGTTCGTAACTCCGGTGCTACTGCTGTTGTCGAAGGTGTTGGCGATCACGGATGTGAATACATGACAGGTGGCCGGGTTGTGGTGCTTGGTGCTACTGGCCGAAACTTTGCAGCAGGTATGTCGGGCGGCATTGCGTATGTATACGACCCATCGCAACAACTTGCAAACAACATGAACTATGAAATGGTCAACATCGAAGAACTCGATGAATCGGATCATGAGTTCTTGAAGGCAACTATTGAACGTCATGGCTCATTGACTAATTCGGCAGTTGCAGCCCGTGTACTTGCGGGTTGGAACGCAGAAGCATTGCATTTCCGCAAGGTAATGCCACGTGACTACAAAGCAGTCCTTGCTGTTCTTGCACAAGCAAAAGCAGATGGACTCACAGAAGAACAAACATCTGATCGAGTAATGGAGGCCGCCCGTGGGTGAGACAACCGGATTTCTACAGTGGGGTCGCAGTGGGCCAACACGTCGACCAGTCGAACTACGACTTAAAGACTGGAAAGAGGTGTACGAGCCATTCGATGGCAACATCTTGAAGAACCAGGCAGGCCGTTGCATGGACTGCGGCATCCCGTTTTGTAATAACGGATGCCCGCTTGGCAACTTGATTCCCGACTGGAACGACTTGGTGTATCGCGAACACTGGCAAGACGCCATTGAGCGTTTGCATGCCACCAATAATTTCCCAGAATTTACTGGTCGTTTATGCCCCGCTCCGTGTGAATCTGCTTGCGTACTTGGTGTGAACCAGGACCCCGTGAGCATTAAGCAAGTGGAAGTCACCATCATCGATCATGCCTTTGAGCAAGGTTGGGTTACTCCTCAGATTCCTTCATTGCAAACAGGCAAGCGAATTGTTGTCATTGGTAGTGGACCTGCTGGTCTAGCGACGGCTCAACAACTCACGCGTGCCGGCCATTCGGTAGTGGTACTTGAACGTGCCGACCGCATTGGTGGTTTGATGCGCTACGGAATTCCAGAATTCAAGATGGAAAAGAAGCATCTCGATCGTCGCCTTGATCAGATGCGTGCAGAAGGAACCGAGTTCCGCACAAGTGCCGATGTTGGTGGAGCGGTAGACATCGATATTCTGCGCGCTTCGCACGATGCAATTGTGTTGGCGTGTGGCGCAACCGCATGGCGTGACCTTCCTGTTCCTGGTCGTGACCTGCACGGAGTGCATCAAGCAATGGAATACCTACCAATTGCTAACAAAGTGCAAGAAGGCGATACAAGCACTTTTGCAATCGATGCAAAAGATAAGAATGTAGTCATTATCGGCGGCGGCGACACCGGAGCCGATTGTTTGGGTACAGCATTGCGTCAAGGTGCAAAGCAAGTGATTCAGTTAGAAATCATGCCGCGCCCACCAGAGACACGTGCAGCAGGAAACCCTTGGCCTCAGTACAACATGATCTACCGCACTTCATCGGCACACGAAGAAGGTGGCGAGCGCATGTTTAGCGTGAACACCGAACGTTTCGTCGATGATGGCAATGGCAATGTCCGTGCACTTCTTCTTCATGAAGTCGAAATGGTCGAAGGTCGCTTTGTGAAAAAAGAAGGAACAGACCTGGAAATTCCTGCCGATCTTGTTTTCTTAGCAATGGGATTTGTTGGTCCGGACAAGGGCTCATGGCTCGACACCTTGGGAGTCGCCCTCGACGAACGTGGCAATATTGCGCGCGACGCCAACTACCAGACCAACGTGCCTGGAGTTTTTGTCGCGGGCGATATGGGCCGAGGTCAGAGTCTCATCGTGTGGGCAATTGCCGAAGGGCGCTCATGTGCGGCCGGAGTTGATGCCTATCTCATGGGCGAAACCTCATTACCAGCTCCGATTCTTCCCACGGCACGCCCACTCATGTAAGCCGGTGGCCGATGCGCCACCTTTTGCATGCTGCGAGGCTCTACTGTTGAACTCTGTGTTATCCGTTCGTCGCTTTCCTGTAGTGAGTCGCGTGCTCTCTATTGGGGCCGGGATAGCTGTGGTATCTGTGTTGGCCGCATCATGTGGCGGAGACACCCTGGGCGTTGCGACCACGGTGGTCAACGTGACTCCTACAAATTTCGCCACCATTCCGGCAGTGTCGTCAACGTTGCCGGGGCCATCAACAACTCTTCCAGCAAATGCAGTGGGGTCTGAACAGAAGTACACCGTGGTTGCTGGTGACTCGCCTTTGGCAGTTGCAAATAAGTACGGCATTTCTCTCACCACCTTGTTGGCCTACAACGGTTGGGTGAGCCCAGCGCAGTTTCCGTATCCCGGAACGCAAATTCTTATTCCGGCTCAAGCAGTAGTTAACCCCGTCACCACTGCGGCTCCCGGAGTAGACCCAGGGACTCCCGTCACCACTGCAGCACCTGGTCCAGTAGGTCCTGGCTGTGGCACGCGACCTGCTGGCACGTATGCCATTGAAAAAGGCGATTCGTTTTATTCCATTCGCCAAAAGTTTTGTGTATCGCTCGGCGCACTATTGAGCGCAAATAATTGGGCCGATAGCAATATCACTATCTTGCCTGGGCAAGTCATCAACATGCCCGCTGCAGGGAGTTAGTGGCTAGTTGTTCGTTTGCGACGAGCGTGACGCTCAAGTGCATGTTCGATTAGTTCATCAATGAGGTCTGCATAGCGCAGTCCACTTGCTTCCCATAATTTCGGATACATCGAGATGGGTGTGAAGCCAGGAATTGTGTTGATTTCGTTACAGAGAAAACCACGCCCACCTTCTTCGAAAAAGAAGTCGACTCTGGCCATACCTTCACAGTGCAATGTCTCGTAGGCCCGAATGGCGAGCGCACGAATTTCTTGTGACTGTTCTTCGGTTAATTGGGCCGGAATATTGAGAGTGGCGGCGTCGGTGACGTATTTGTCGTCGTAATCGTAAAACTCGTTCCCGGGTGTGATTTCACCGGCCACTGAAGCACGAGGAGTGCGGTTACCAATCACTGCAACTTCAATCTCGCGACCAACAACGGCTTCTTCGCACACAATCCATTGGTCATATGTTGCTGCGAGGGTAATTGCAGCTATCAACTCGTCGAGAGTGTGAGCCTTTGATACGCCAACAGACGATCCCATGTTCGCTGGTTTCACAAAAATAGGCAATCCGAGTGTAAGCACCAGGTCACTGAGGGATTCGGCTGACACTTGGTCTTCTCGAAGCGTGATGTGTCGCACTTGGGGAATTCCTGCCTGTTGGAAAAGTGATTTCGACACCCCTTTATCCATGGCGACGGCACTTGCAAGCACTCCACTACCCACATACGGAAGATCGAGTAGTTCAATGAGGCCTTGTACCGTGCCGTCTTCACCGAGAGGTCCGTGTAATAACGGCATCACCACAATGGGCTGTGTGGTGGAAAGTGAAGTGATGATTGATGGCGTTGTAGCAACACCACTGGTCTCGAGACGAGCAGGAATGGTATCGGGTCGAACACCACCTTCGGGTAACTCGGCCAATGTAGGTGCATGCCATGATCCGTCACGTGCAATAGCGATTGGCACAGTGCGGTATTTAGTGGGGTCTGCTGCTCGCAGAACATGGGCTGCAGTAACGCAGCTGACATCGTGCTCGGCCGATTGTCCGCCATAAATAATGGCGAGAACTGTGCGCGAGTCGGTGATGTCCATCGACACGACGGTACTCGCCACTAGGGTCGTTACATGCGCATCACTGCCTCCGACGTGGCACTCGCCACAGGCGGCACATTAATTGGCGCCGATATCGAGGCTTTCGGGCTTTCATTTGATTCTCGCGAACTCACGGCAGGTCAGGCGTTTGTAGCCATCGTTGATGCACGAGACGGTCATCAGTATTTGGCCGATGCTGCAACTCGCGGTGCCGCATTTGCGATTGTGAATAGAACGATGGCTCATAGTTCGTTGCCGTGCGTTGAAGTTGACGACACCATTGTCGCCCTGGCAGTTGTAGGTCGCATGTGCCGTGAGCGTTTAGGTGGTTCCGTTCAACAGCGTGTTGTGGGTATCACTGGTTCTGTTGGAAAAACCAGTACCAAAGATTTGGTGATGGCAGTTTTGCAATCCCAATTTCGTGCTGTTCACGGACCAAGTAAATCTCTTAACAACGACATAGGTGTGCCCGTCACGATTGTGAATGCTCCCGAGAATTGCAATGCTCTAGTTCTTGAGATGGGCATGCGCGGTCTCGGAGAAATCACACGATTGTGTGACATTGCGTCACCAGACATTGGAATCATCACGGAAGTGGGTGACGCACATAGTGAACGTGTCGGTGGCATTGACGGTGTCGTACGAGCCAAGTCTGAATTGTTAAATGCATTACCGAGCAATGGTGTGGCAATAGTGAATGCCGACTCAGAATATGCAATGCGCACAACGAAGAATACGGTTGCAAAAGTGTTGACATTCGGAACAAGCACGACTGCTGATATCCGTTTTATGATTAATTCAGTTGCTAGTGATGGAACAAGCACTGCGACGTTTTACTACCAGGGCGAATCCTGCGAGGGATACGTACCTCTGCCTGGCACGCATATGGTGTCTAATGCTGCTGCGGCAGTGGCGGCAGGAGTCACGATGGGTATGCCGCTTTCATTGTCTGTCGCTGGTCTGAAAAATGCATTATCTGCTCCGCATCGCATGGTGTGGGTTACAGGTACAAATGGAATTCGAATTCTCGATGATTCATATAACGCAAACGTCACATCGATGAGTGCTGCGTTACGCACTCTTGCTGAAACATCTGCACATAAAAGAATCGCCGTCCTTGGCGCGATGGCGGAAGTAGCTGACTCTGGTTCTTCTCATGCCCAAATTGCTTCGTTGTGTCGTGACTTAGATATTGAATTGATTTCACTAGAAACCGATTTGTATCGAACAACTGCGATGTCAGTCGACGAAGTGGTTCGTTATCTCAAGGCGCAATCTGCTGACACAATTGTGTTGGCTAAAGGTTCGCGAGTTGCTGCAGTGGAAAGAGTTGTTCAGGCTTTTTCTGAATGAAGTTCGTCGTGCAGATCGATTTTTTCGATATTGCACCACCACGACAGGAACATTGCCCACGCGGCACCAATAAAGAGCACCGGTCGAGCACCTACCGCATCGATCACTGGACCAAAGATTGCATTGCCGATAGGAATGGTTCCGCCAAATGCCATGAACCACAAAGCCATCACGCGTGCGCGTATTTCAATCTCTAGTCTGCTTTGGAACACCGTCATGAGCGAAGTGGTAGTACCGAAGTAGGCAATGCCAAGAAAGAATGCCGTGATAAATGCCAGCACTGTTCCGTGAACGGATGCAAACAGGGCGATCGTAATTGCAAATGCCATAAAGCCGAATCGAGATACTTTTCGTTTATCGAAAGAAGCAAGAACAGTTCCGATTGCGAGTGCGCCGAGCAGGGCGCCCGTTCCCCAGGTGGCATAGAGCCATTTATAGGTCACCGTTTTTGGCTGGATATTGAATGCTTTGTCAGCAACGGCAGGAAATAATCCAACAAAGGGCAAACACAAGAGAGAAAATGAAGACATCGACAACAGCATTCTTCCGATGGCGGGTCTGCTGCGTGCAACAGAGAATCCTGCGGTAAAAGATTTAAGGCCCTGTTCTTTCCGAGTTGAGTTCTTTGGCAAGGTGATGCGGATGACGGCCCAAGTGACGAACAGATATGTGGCGGCATTGAAAATAAATACTTGGCCAGCAGTCACGCCCCAACTCATCATGAGTGCCACGAGAATAGGTCCGGTTACACGCGAACCATTGATTGATGCGGAGTTCAAACTGATGGAGCCACCAAGATCTTCAGGACGCACAAGGCTTGGCAATACAGCAGAAAATGCAGGAGCATTACAAGCGTTACCTATGCCCACGCTGAGCTGGGCAAGAAACAACGCAAAGATGGGTGCATGAGTAATGGTAAAAATTCCGAGCAACACAGAACCGGTCATCTGAATGGACTGAGCAAATATCAGCCATTTTCTTCGATCGAATCTGTCGGCCATTACACCGGCAGGAATCGACAGAAGAAGTAGCGGACCCAACTGGGCGAAAACAAAGATGCCGACCGCGGAGGCTTTGCCTGTTCGTTGATAGATGTAGGCAGGAAGAACTACGTTTTGCATCCACGTTCCGATATTCGACAAAAAGTTCGAATACCACATGATGCGAAAATCTCGATAAGCAAATGCGGCACGTGCTGTGCCAGGACGAGGTGCTGGCCGCTTTGTGTCGTAGGAAGGCAAATCGGTCGTCATAGGGGCGTTCCTTACGCTACTTGTTGACGCTGGTTGTGGCCCTGCTCGTGGGTGCGTGGTGAGGATTTATTGAGCGCTAAAAGACACAGGGAGAGACGACGGACCAAAGATTCCGACACCAGTGGGTTTGTACTCGACAACGCCATTGAGCGAGAGGTTGGGCATACGTTCAGCGAGCACAGAAAATGCTTCCTGCAATTCGGCACGAGCGAGCGATGCCCCAAGGCAGTAATGGATGCCAGCACCGAGGGATAAATGTGGTTGACCCACGGGTTCACGGGTGATGTCAAAAACATTGGGAGTGGGAAACACTGATGCATCGAAGTTTCCCGTAGACATCGATGTCGACATAAAGGTTCCCTTCGGGAAGAGCACACCGTTGTATTCAATGTCTTCGGAGGCAAAGCGAATGGTTCCGCTCACTGCGCCAGAAAAGCGCATCACTTCTTCAACTGCACGGGGAACTAGTGATAAATCGTTTCGCAGAATCTCCCATTGCTCGGGGTGCTCAGCAAAGAGTGCAATGGCGAGGCCAAGTTGATTACGTGTGGTGTCGGTGCCACCCACAATGACTGCTTCCACCATCATGGTGAGTTCTTCGGTATTCAGTTTGTCGCCAGACTCTTCTGCTGCAATCAAATCGGTAATCAAATCGTCGGCAGGCTGGCTGCGTCGATCGGCGATGAGGCCTTCTGTGTATGTTTCAAGTTCTTGTTGTGCGGCCACGATGAGGGGGAATTCCTCTGCCAAGTTGCCGCCGAAGATACGTAATACATCTGTAGCGAGACGGCTGAATAGCTTCCAGTCTTCCTTTGGTGCTCCGAGCAATTCACAAATAATAGGAATGGGGTAGGGCTCGCATACGTCGCGAACAATTTCTGCTTTTCCAGTGTGAGCAACGGCATCGAACAGTTCGTTTACTGTCTGGCGCATAAATGGTCGAAGTCGGTCTGCGCTTCGTGGAGAAAATGCAGGTGCAACGAGACGACGTAAGCGCACATGAACTTCGCCTTCAGCATTCAAGATTGAAACACGGCGCCTACTGAGAAACGCATCATCTGAGATGCCTTGCATCTGGGCCACAAGGCCCGTGGCTGAGTGCCACCTTTTGTCGCGCAATATCCCCATGACCGATTCGTAGGTGAGAACGCTGTACCCAATTTCGTTGCGAGCAAGCCAGCTGTCGGCTGCGGTTTCGCGCAGCAAGGCAAGGCGCTCGGAACGGCTTTGATCGAGCAATACCGGTATCGAGGGGAGCTGTATGTCTGCGACGGGGGTGGCCATGACTCCAACCTATTCGTTGCAAGTTTGTGAATCAGTAGCCAAGAGGGGCGTGAATGTGGAATTGTTAGTCCATGAAGAAATTCAAGAACTTTATTAATGGTGAATATGTCGATGGCAAAGAGGGCAAGACAACGGCCGTTATCGATCCCTCAACAGGTCAGCAGTATGCAGAAGCAGTATTGAGTGGAGAAGCTGACGTCGATTCCGCCATGAAGGCGGCAAGCGCTGCCTTCACCACCTGGGGCCAGACCACTCCATCTGAGCGCTCCCTTGCGTTGTATCGCATTGCCGATGCCATCGAAGCGCGTGCCGAAGAGATCGTGGCAGCAGAAGTGCAAAACACCGGGAAGCCCATTGCGCTCACGATGAGTGAAGAAATTCCTCCTATGGTCGACCAAATCAGATTCTTCGCGGGTGCAGCGCGCATGCTTGAAGGCAAAGCAACGGCTGAGTACATGGCAAACATGACATCGATGATTCGCCGAGAGCCAGTCGGCGTGTGTGCGCAGGTAGCGCCGTGGAACTATCCCATGATGATGGGCGTCTGGAAATTCGCTCCGGCAATCGCAGCGGGTAACACAGTGGTGTTGAAACCATCCGATACAACTCCGGCCTCATCTACTTTGCTTGCCGAAATCGCTTCAGAATTTTTGCCCGCAGGTGTTTTAAATGTGATCTGTGGCGACCGTGACACTGGACGTGCAATGGTGACCCACTCTGCCCCTTCCATGGTGTCGGTAACTGGCTCTGTGCGAGCCGGTATTGAAGTGGCAGAAGCTGCTGCAAAGAGCCTGAAGAGAGTGCACCTCGAACTGGGCGGCAAGGCTCCTGTCATCGTGTTTGACGATGCCGATATCGAAGCTGCTGCTGCAGGTATTGCTGCTGCTGGATATTTTAATGCAGGTCAAGATTGCACAGCAGCAACACGCGTGGTGTGTGGTCCAAAGATTTACTCAGAATTTGTTGCCGCTCTCGCTGAACAAGCTGCAGCTACCCGTACCGGTGGCCCCACCGATCTAGAAGCTGCATTTGGTCCACTCAACAACTCAAACCAGTTGGCTCATGTTGCTGGGTTTGTTGATCGCACGCCAAAGCATGCACGCATTGTGACCGGCGGTGAGAGACAAGGTGTTGACGGCTACTTCTTTACGCCAACCGTTATTGCTGATTTGAAGCAAGATGACGAAATGATTCAGAAAGAGATTTTCGGACCAGTTATTACCGTGCAGCGTTTCTCTGATGAAGACGAGGCATTGCGTTGGGCAAACGGAGTGGAATACGGCTTGGCGTCATCGGTGTGGACTCGAGATTTCGGACGTGCAATGCGAATGGCCAAACATCTTGACTTCGGCTGTGTATGGATTAACACCCATATTCCTGTTGTGGCCGAGATGCCACACGGTGGATATAAGAAATCAGGGTATGGGAAAGATTTGTCTGCTTATGCCCTTGATGACTACACGCGCATCAAGCACGTGATGGCAAACCTCGACAGTTAATTTCGAGCCTGAAACTGTTTCCATGCTTCAGTGAACACTGAAGTCAGAGTGGTGCGAATGAATTCGAGTTCTTTCTCGCCACAGATCAAGGTGGGGGACAACACCACCACTGGGTCGGCTCTATCGTCAGCGCGACAAATGAGACCAGCGTCGTACAACATGGGTGACACCACGGTGCGCAAAAGCCATTCGCTTTCTTCATCGGAAAAAGTTTCACGAGTATCTGCATCGCGTACAAGTTCGGCAACTCGGAAGTAACCGGCGCCTCGAACATCACCGACGAGTGGCAATGCGGCCAGTGAATTCATCACGTCATCGAATAATGGTTCGTTGCGCAGCACATTTCCACAGATGTCGTCTTGTTCCAGCACGTCGAGATTGGCTAGAGCAACTGCGCATGCCACTGGGTGTCCACCGAATGTGTGCCCATCAAGAAAGACACGTGTGTCGTCTTCTAAGAACGGAGCAGCAATGCGGTCGCTAATGAGAACTCCACCCATCGGCGCATATCCGCTGGTGACGCCTTTGGCGAACGTAATCATGTCTGGCTGGTATCCGAATCGATCGGAACCGAACATGTGACCCAGTCGACCAAAAGCGCAGATCACTTCGTCTGACACGAGAAGAATCCCGTACCTGTCGCATGTCTCGCGAATCTTTTTCCAATAGCCCTCTGGGGGAACTAACGCGCCTCCGGTGTTTTGTAGCGGTTCCAAAATCACCATGGCAATGGTCTCTGGACCTTCGGCAAGAATGCGTCGCTCTAAATCATCGGCACAATCAAGAGTGCATGCGGGTGCATTGGCGCATGTTTCGCAGCGGTATCTATTGGTGTTGCGAATTTTCACAGCGTTAGGAAGTAATGGTTCGAACGGTTCACGCAACGCTTGGATGCCCGTGATGGACAGCGCCCCCAAAGAAGTGCCGTGATATGCGTAATCGCGGCTAATTACTTTGCGGCGTTGCGGCTGACCAATGACAGAGAAATATTGGATGGCGAGTTTCCAAGCAGCTTCCACGGCTTCGCCACCACTTGCTGTGAAGTACACCCTGTTTACGTCTCCTGGTGCGAGATCTGCCAATCGTCCCGCAAGGCGTGCGGCAGGTTCGGTGGAGTAGCTCCAGATAGGGAAGTAGGCGAGCTTCTCGGTTTGTGCGCGAGCAGCCTCGGCGAGCTCGGTGCGGCCGTGACCGATGTTGACCGTAAATAGCCCGCTGAGACCATCGAGGTATTTGCGCCCTTGTGCGTCGTATACATACGCACCTTCTCCTCGCTCGATAATGGGAAGTCCCTCGCGCTGGGCGCCCCCCAAGCGGGTGAAATGGCCCCAAAGGTGTCTTTTTGTGAGATCAGAGATTTCTGTGTGAACTTTTGGTTCCATATATGAACTGTAGGTGACCAATCCATCAGACTTTGGTTGGATTAGCTATGAGTGCGTCTGTATTGGTCGTCGTTGCCTATGCTTTGATGCGTACACACCAATAGGAGGTGAGAGTGGCAAGTGAGCGGGGTTCTGTCGAACTCGTCAATGTGACGAAGCGGTTCGGCGACATGGTTGCAGTCGATTCAATGAACTTGTCCATTAAGCATGGCGAATTTTTGTCATTGCTCGGACCAAGCGGCTGTGGCAAAACAACAACCCTGCGCATGTTGGCTGGTTTCGAACAGCCAGATGCTGGCCATATCCGTATCAACGGTCTCGAAGTACAAAACATTCCTTCGTACAAGCGTGAAGTCAACACGGTGTTTCAGCATTATGCGTTGTTCCCACATATGACTGTTGCTGAGAACGTTGCGTATGGTCTTAAGCAGGCGGGCACTGCCAAGTCAGAGATTGCTACCCGAGTTGCTGAGGCACTCGACATGGTGCAAATGACCAAATTGGCAGATCGTCATCCCCGCCAAATGTCTGGTGGACAACAACAGCGAGTCGCAGTTGCGCGAGCACTTGTTAATCGTCCGAGCGTCTTGCTGCTCGATGAGCCACTCGGTGCGCTCGACCGTAAATTACGCGAAGAGATGCAGATTGAACTGAAGTTGCTTCAGAGTCGCCTGGGGATCACTTTTGTATTCGTCACCCACGATCAAGAAGAAGCCATGTCGATGTCTGACCGCATTGCCATCATGCTCGATGGCCACATCGAACAATTGGGTGATCCAGAAACCGTGTACGAGCACCCTGCAACCGCTTTTGTGGCTGGTTTCGTTGGCCGCAACAACTTTTGGACCGGCGTCGCTACTGAAGACGGCGCTTTGGCCGACGACGGCACCATCTTTGTGGCGTCTCGTCCTGAAGAAGACGTACCCAATGGCGAAGACACCCTGTCGGCCGTTCGCCCTGAGTGCATCAGTTTGTCTCATGATCAACCCACCCGTGCCGAGAATTCAGTCCGGGGTCGTATTTCGGGAATCTCACATTTTGGTGATGTCTTGCAGTACGTGGTTACAGCCGGAGGGCGTGATCTATTGGTGTTGTGTCCACGCAGCATGCAACCCCGCCCCGCACTCGGTGACGATGTTTGGTGCACGTGGGCAGCCGAAGAGGTGTATCTCTTTTCTGCTCGCCAAGCAGGTGTCGTCATGGCCGAAGGTGTCGACGCATAACTTGTCCTACTCTCAACCTGGTTTGCACTAGGTTGCCCACGATCTCTACAACAACACAACAAGGAGAAACCACATGACACAGGAACTTAGAATCCTCGCACCCGACAGCTTTCGCGAAAAGCTCAATCGACGTGCGTTTATAAAGGCCGGAACTGCAACTGCTGGTATGGCCGTGGTGCTCATGGCCTGTGGTTCAAGCGATTCTGCACCAGACACCACAGCAGCTGCTGGTGGTGACGGTGCAAAACTTGCATCAGGCGACTGGAGTCGCGTTATCAACAAGAGCTCTGGCACCTTGGCGATGTACACATGGGGCGACTACGACGACCCAGAACTTGTTG
>WLEX01000089.1 GCA_009704065.1 Actinomycetota bacterium | reverse complement strand
CCTAAACGATCGGCACGCAAACGAACTTGCTGTGCGCTTTCTTCGGCGGTGACATACAACGATGGGCCAGTGGCGTTAGCAAGTAATTGCAATAACAAGGTGCTCTTACCAATACCTGGTTCGCCGCCCAACAACGTGACAGATCCTGGTACAAGACCTCCACCGAGAACACGATCGAGTTCTTCGATACCCGTAGAAACAGGATCTGATTCGTTGGGGTTCACATCACCAATGGGTGTTGCCTCGCCCGGCGGAACAAGAGCTAAACCGGCAGCAAGAGTGACGCGCGATTCTTCGGGGCCTTCAACATCTTCGACTAATGAATTCCATGCACTACAGACCGAGCATTGGCCCGACCATTTAGGAAATGATGCGCCACATTCGGAACAGCGATGAACGAGACGAAGTTTTGCCACACCGTGACTTTATATGCGGGGTGTGCGTGCGCGTTTATTACGAGCGTTAAGCACCATCAAAATAAGCACAAGCGAACCGGCTACCCATAATGCGAGTAATCCGAGAAGTAGAACTCGTGCAACGCGAGAAATGCTGGAGGCAACATCGACATTGGTCACGCTGGTGGCTACATCGGTGGGGGTGCCATCCATTGGTACGCGCCACGAGATAACACCATCTTTTTGCTGGCCTGTGGTGGAGTCGACCTTGCCAGGCAGAGTGGCATCGAAGTAGATACCCACTGCATCACCAAGATCGAGACCAGCTGCTGAAATCTCTGCCGCGTATGGCGCCCCGCCAAGTAGGGCAAGAGTGGCATCGTCGGCAAACGCTTCAAGACCACCGTTTACCTCAAGTCGCCCCGCCAATTTCCAAGTGCTGTTCGTATCTTTGCCCGAACGTGACAGCACCATGTTGTGCAAGGGGCCACGAGCGCCGTTCACTTGGGTGAGTAGGGCAGTGGCTTCAGCCGGACCAGAAAAACTGTGAGTCAGCGTGATGGTGAGACCACCTTCTTTAGTGTCGCTTGGCCCTTGAACCTTCCATCCAGCCTTCACCGCGTCGTCGACACGAATGTCAGCTTTCAAGCTGGGAGCCTTAGTAACGATTGCTTTGTCTGCAGTGACAATCACACTGATTTTGCCCGTGCCATTTGGTTGCACTTGTAACGACACGCGCGAATCGACGCGACACGATGACAAAAGAACTAACGCAGCTGCTGCTGCGACGGCACGAACGAATCGCGTAGTGGTCACTCGACTGGAGAAGCGGCGTCACCAGCGAATGGTGGTTCGCTTGGTGCAACAATGCCTTCGACTGCACGGAACACCGTATGACGTTTGCCCGGATTTTCGGGATCGTCTTCGGCATCGACCACAATGATCTGGCCGGCAGTGAATTGCTTGTACAAGATCTTTTCCGACAACGCATCTTCGATGTGTCGCTGAATTGCACGACGCAAAGGACGAGCACCAAGTGTTGGGTCGTAACCGACTTCAGCAAGGAACTCTTTCGCGTTCTGTGTGAGTTCGAGACCAAGACCTTGTGATTCAAGCTGACCGGTGAGGCGCTTGATCATCATGTCGACCATTTGCACCACTTCGTTGCGAGCAAGTTCGTGGAAGACAATTGTTTCGTCGATGCGGTTTAAGAACTCGGGACGGAAGTGCGCCTTGAGTGCATCGTTGACTTTGTCTTTCATGCGCTCGTACGACATTGCTTGATCACCAGTGGTGAAACCAAGGTTTGCTTTACGCAAATCTTGAGTTCCCAAGTTGCTGGTCATAATAAGAACCGTGTTACGGAAGTCGACACTGCGACCTTGGCTGTCGGTGAGACGACCTTCTTCAAGAATTTGCAACAATGTGTTGAACACGTCGGGGTGCGCTTTTTCGATTTCGTCGAACAGCACAACAGAGAATGGCTTACGACGAACTGCTTCAGTGAGCTGGCCGCCTTCTTCGTAGCCCACGTACCCCGGAGGTGAACCGACAAGACGACTTACGGTGTGCTTCTCCATGTACTCCGACATGTCGAGAGTGATGAGTGCTTGATCGTCACCGAACAAGAATTCGGCAAGAGTCTTTGCAAGTTCTGTTTTACCAACACCGGTTGGTCCGAGGAAGATAAATGAACCGCTTGGACGACGTGGATCTTTGAGACCGGCACGTGTACGACGAATGCTTTGCGACACAGCCTTGATTGCATTTTCTTGGCCGATGATGCGCTTATGCAATTCGGCTTCCATGTTGAGCAACTTGGCAGTTTCTTCTTCGGTGAGCTTGTACACCGGAATGCCGGTCCAGATACTGAGAACTTCGGCAATAGCTTCTTCGTCGACTTCGTCGAACAAATTGACGCCAGATGCCTTGATTTCGGTCTCTTTTGCAGACTTTTCTTCGAGGAGTGAACGCTCTTGATCGCGCAGACGGCCAGCTTCTTCGAAGAGTTGATCTTCGATTGCCTTCTTCTTTGCTTCTTGCACTTCAGTGATGCGGTTCTCGAGATCTTTGAGATCGGGAGGAGTCTGCATGCGCTTGATACGCAAACGTGAACCAGCTTCGTCGATGAGGTCGATTGCTTTGTCGGGCAAGAAACGATCGGCGATGTAGCGATCGGCCAAGTTGGCTGCAGCAACAATTGCTTGATCGGTGATTGTGACGCGGTGATGGGTTTCGTACTTGTCGCGAACACCCTTCAAAATTTCAATGGTGTGAGCAACTGTTGGCTCTTCAACCTTGACTGGCTGGAAACGACGCTCGAGTGCAGGATCTTTTTCAAGATGCTTGCGGTACTCGTCGGTTGTTGTTGCACCGATTGTTTGCAATTCACCACGAGCAAGCATTGGCTTCAAGATGCTCGCTGCATCGATTGCGCCTTCTGCTGCTCCAGCACCAACAAGTGTGTGGATTTCGTCGATGAACAACACGATGTCGCCACGTGTCTTGATTTCTTTGAGAACTTTCTTCAAGCGCTCTTCGAAGTCACCGCGGTAACGGCTACCTGCAACAAGTGCACCAAGGTCGAGTGTGTACAACTGCTTGTCTTTGAGTGTTTCAGGAATATCGCCCGAAACAATTTTCTGTGCAAGGCCTTCAACGATTGCTGTTTTACCAACACCAGGCTCACCGATAAGAACAGGGTTGTTCTTTGTTCGACGAGAAAGAATTTGCATGACGCGCTCTAGTTCACGTGAACGACCAATAACGGGGTCGAGCTTCTTGTCACGCGCAAGCTGTGTGAGGTTGCGACCGAACTGATCGAGAATTTGGCTTCCACCCTTTTCGCCTGGCTCGTCTTTCGAACCAGCGCCGGCAGCTGCACCCGCAGGAGCATCGCCCTTTGCGCCAGGGCCCTGATAGCCAGAGAGCAATTGAATAACTTGCTGACGCACCTTGCCGAGGTCGGCGCCCAACTTCACGAGAACTTGAGTAGCGACACCTTCGCCCTCACGCAAGAGGCCGAGAAGGATGTGCTCGGTGCCGATGTAGTTGTGGCCAAGTTGCAATGCTTCGCGCAATGACAACTCGAGAACTTTTTTGGCACGAGGTGTGAAAGGGATATGGCCTGATGGCGATGAGCCACCTTGGCCAATGATCTCTTCGACCTGTGCACGCACTGCATCGAGAGAGATAGACATCGACTCGAGTGCTTTGGCGGCAACGCCTTCGCCTTCGTGGATGAGACCAAGCAAAATGTGCTCTGTGCCGATGTAGGAGTGGTTGAGTAGACGCGCCTCTTCTTGGGCGAGAACAACGACCCTGCGGGCACGATCTGTGAAACGTTCGAACATGTGGGACCACCCCAATTGGAATCGGTGGATATTGATAGAAAGTGTATCGGTAGGACAGGGGACTAGTGCTTTGCGCCCCTAGTCTGAAACCCATGACCGCATCGCCCCTTCTTGGCTTGCCTTCGATGGATAATGATCGCCAACGCGTCGAAAAGGCGCTGCTTGGTGCCGTCACTACTTCTGATGCATATATGACCCAAATTGCGTCACATCTCATCTCAGCAGGTGGGAAGCGATTGCGTCCCGTTTTCACCATTATTGCCTCACAGGTACATAACGACCTTCCTGCCTCTGAAGAGGCCATTGCCGGTGGTATTTCCTGCGAATTAGTGCATTTGGGCTCGCTGTATCACGACGATGTGATGGACGAATCCACGCAGCGCCGCGGAGTCGACACCGTGAATGCCAAATGGGGCAACTTGCAGGCCATTTTGGCGGGCGACTTTTTGTTGGCCAAGGCCTCGGAAATCGCAGCTTCCCTCGGGACCGAAGTAGCAGCCCTCTTGGCCCGCACCATTGGCCGTTTGTGCGAAGGTCAAATTGAAGAATTACGTCACACCTACGACGTGAACCGCCCTGTTGATTCCTATCTCGACTCCATCGATGGAAAAACTGCTTCGCTCTATTCCACATCTGCTCGTATCGGTGGTCTGGTTGCCGGTCACGATCGCACTGTGGTCGATGCACTCACTACATATGGCACTGCGTACGGCATGGTGTTTCAAATGGTCGACGATGTTCTTGATCTCACTGCAACCGACGAGCAACTGGGAAAGCCCGCCGGAAACGATATGAAAGAGGGCGTGTACACGTTGCCTGTGTTGCACACTCTTGCTCAAGGCGGATCTGCTGCCGATCAACTTGCATCAATTTTGGGAAAGCCACTGAGCGTTGAAGAACGTGACACGGTGCTCACCATTGTTCGCAACAATGGCGGAATTGAAAATGCAATCGAGCGTGCGCGTGGTTTTGTTGCCGATGCTGAACGTGCATGTGATGCGTTGCCGCAAAGTGTGACCACTACGGCCATGCGTGCAGCAACTGCTGCACTTCTCGCCACAGTTTCTTAAGTCAGTGCACGAGCAGCGGCTAAGCCACTGAGCGCTGCACCTTCTACACGCGGACCAGCAAACACATCGCCGGCAAGCGCCAAAGTGCCACTCGGTTCTACCCATGTTGCATCTGGCCATGAACTTTGTGGAATTGCAAAGCGCCATTTCTTGGGTTGGCTGGTAATTACTTGCGCATTGCCAAAATAGGGAGTCGCGGCTGCAAGAAGTTGTGCGTGAATTTCTTCAAGCGGTAGGTCGAAGTGCTCCAAGCTCCACACAGGGTTTGCATGGAAGGTAAGAGCAGGTGCGGTGCTAATTCCTTTTGCAGCGTTGTCACCGATAAACGAAAACACGTCGTCGGGAAATTGCACACCACCAGGTGTACCAATGCGGTGCTCGTTGGAATCGAGGGTCACAAGTAGCCCTAGTGTGCGGTCGTAATCGATGCGCCGTAATTCGGCTGGCATCTCAATACCAGCGCCGAACAGTAACGAAAACGATTGTGGCAATGGTGCTGTGAGAATCACGCGGTCTGCCTGATACTGGATGCCGTCATCTGTGGTGACAGTCCAGTCGCCTTCGTTTTTGTTGATGGAGAACACAAGAGTGCTCGTGCGCACATCGAGACCTTTGGCCAAGTGTTTAGCAACTCCGGTCATTCCATTTGTGCCCACGTAACGCGGAT
>WLEX01000088.1 GCA_009704065.1 Actinomycetota bacterium | reverse complement strand
TTACTCCGCGATGGTGCTAGGGGTTGTTGTGGCAACAGTGGTGGTGCTGGTGGTGGTGGACGGCGTCGCTTGACCAAAGTAAACGTTGAGTGCCTTTTTGATGTTGATGGCAAAGTGATACCCGCCAACACCATTCATATGCACCGAGTCGCCAGTAAACCAGTGCTTGTTGCGTCGAGAGATGGCGTTCCAATCAAAAACTGTGCCATGGGCTCGTTTCATCTCCGCTTTCACAACTGGGTTAAAAGTGCGGTTCTTGAATAATACGCCGCCATTTTCTCGGTACGTGATCCACATGAGGCTGGCACCTTGCTTCTTCACCTGGCTGGCAATAGTACGAATCGCCTTACGTAGATATTCGGGCCCAGTGTCGTTATTGCCAGATGCAATAATCACCACATCAATGTTGTCTTTTTTGTGCTGCTTGATGCGATCTAAAGCACTCGGTGTAGCAGGCGGCTTACATCCGGGGTCGACCAGTTTCTGGCAACCCCACGTTTCAAGAATGACGTTGTACTGACTTTTCCACAGTGGCACCATTGCAGCTGGCGCCCATTGCAATACAGATGCGACAGAGTCGCCCACAATGAGCACTGTTGCAGTTTTCTTTTGAGCATGAGCGGTGGGTGATGACGTGGGCAGTACAGCACAGAGACCAACAACAACGGCAGTGGTTATTCGGGCGACTGTGCGTGACATCACACCTTTACGCTACGGCGTGGGTCACCTGTTGAATACTGTTCCAGTCGGCGTGTGCAATTTGTAACTGTTCAGGCAACCTCATGATGTGGCGGTGTGAGAGTGCGGGGAGCACCGTGCGTACAGCAAGCGTGGTGTGGGGAATCACCGAAATTTGTTGGGCAACACCAAACATGACGCACCGTTGAAGAGCGCGTGCAAACGGATTATGACGACCATGGGTATACGACACCCCAATAGCGCGAGCGAGGTCTTCCATATGAACGGTGTAGCCCTGTGGTTCATGGTCGAGCCCAGTTGCTAAGCGACGCAGTAGCCATGTGGCAGTAGGACCGAGGACTGGCAACCAGAACATTTCGATATATGGGTCGCCGATGGGATAGCCGCGTCGTTCGACGGTGGGGTCGCTCCATGGCATCACATCGATAGTGCTGCTCAGTAGTGGCGTGGATTCGGTGGTCATTGTTCCTCCAATGTGGTGTGGTTCTCTCAATGTGTGCATCTAAGGCACAATGTTGGTCAATGAATGAAAATAATTTCGATGAGAATCTGATCGATGAAGTAGGCGAGTGGTTGGCAAAAGCGCGACGCATCGTTGCTTTCACGGGAGCGGGTATTTCTACCGATTCAGGTATTCCTGATTTTCGTGGACCGAACGGATTATGGACAACAAATCCTTTGGCTGAAAAAACTTCTACCTTGAGTTATTACTTACGTGATCCCGAAGTGCGCAAAGTGGCATGGGAAGGGCGTGTGCGTAACTTCAACGGTACTGCTCAACCTAATGATGGTCACCGAGCACTTGTTGCCATGCAAAATGCCGGCACATTGTCTGCAGTAATTACTCAAAATGTCGATGGGCTACATCAAGCATCTGGGATTGTGGAACACAATGTGGTGGAAGTGCATGGCACCATTCGTTTCGGACGTTGTTGGGAATGCAACGATCGCCGTCCCATGGGTGAATACATCGAGCGAGTCATCGCTGGTGACCCTGATCCGCATTGTGAACTGTGCGGTGGGGTTGTAAAAAGCGACGCCATTTTGTTTGAGCAAGCGTTGGTGCCTGAAGTCATCGATCGTGCATTTGCTGAAGCCGAGCAGTGCGATGTGCTCCTTGCTATTGGTTCCACTTTGTCGGTGGGCCCAGCGAATCAAGTGGTGCCGCGAGCTAAAGCAAGCGGAGCCCGCGTTGTGATTATCAACGGCACCGAAACGGCAATGGACAAGTACGCACATGCGCTGGTGCAGGGGAGTATTACCCCCATTCTGCAGGCAGTTGTGGCCCGTGCTGGATTCCCGACTTAGTTGGTAGGGTTTTGGTCATGGCAACATTCCGTGACCTTCTTGCAGAGGCAAAGTCCCAGATCATCGAAATCGATACAGCCGACGCTGAAAAGCGCATCGAAGCTGGCGACGTTCTTGTTCTCGACGTGCGTGAACCCGATGAATTCGAACAAGGGGCATTGCCGAACGTTTTGCACATTCCCCGTGGTCATTTAGAGGCACAAATCGAAGGCCGTGCCCTTGATCGTGATCAAGAGATCGTGGTGTATTGCGCCGGCGGCGTGCGCAGTGCGTTTGCTGCACGCACATTGCAAGAGTTGGGCTACACCAATGTGTTGTCGATGGCCGGTGGTTTTGGCAAGTGGAAAGACGAAGGTCGTGCTTGGAAGCAACCTGTCACTTTGACCCCCGATCAGCGCAATCGCTATCAGCGCCATTTGCTCCTTCCGGAAGTAGGCATCGAAGGCCAAGCCAAATTGTTGGGTGCAAAAGTCTTGATGTTGGGTGCTGGCGGCCTTGGTTCACCAGCAGCGTTGTACCTTGCTGCGGCAGGTGTAGGCACTATTGGCATTGTCGATATGGACGAAGTCGATGCATCGAACTTGCAACGCCAAATTTTGCACAACATGGATCGCATTGGTGAGCGCAAAGTTGAATCTGCGCGTATGACCATTGCAAAACTGAACCCCGATGTCAAAGTAAACACATACGACGTGCGACTTACGGCTGAAAACATTATGGAAATCATGACTGGCTACGACGTTGTAGTTGACGGAGCCGACAACTTTCCTAGTCGCTACTTGTTGAACGATGCCAGTGTGAAATTGGGAATTCCTGTTGTGCACGGAAGCATTTTCCGTTTCGAAGGAATGGTGTCTGTCTTTCATCCGAAAGAAGGCCCTACGTATCGCGACATGGTTCCAGAGCCGCCACCAGCAGAGTTCGCACCATCGTGTGCCGAAGCTGGTGTGCTTGGTGTGTTGCCCGGAATTGTTGGCTCTATCCAGGCGCTCGAAACCATCAAAGTCATCCTTGGTCTTGGCGACCCATTAATTGGCCGCATTCTTACCATCGACACCACAGAGATGTCATTTCGCGTGTTCAAATTACGTGCTGATCCAAAGAACTTGGTCACATACGAAAATCGCGACCGCATTGAAGTGCGCGATCTCGATGGTTTATGCGCACCATGGCTCAGCCACTAATTGCCAAGCCACTAGCGTCTAAGGCGTGACAGCATCAATCGTCATTGTCGGAGCCGGATTTTCTGGCGCGGTGATAGCTCGTGAATTAGCAGAAGCAGGCATTGCAACATGGGTGGTCGACGGCCGCTCACACGTTGCGGGCAATGCACACACTGAACGGCGTGACAATGGCGTCATGGTGCACGTGTACGGGCCGCATATTTTCCATACGGGTGATGAGAGGGTGTGGGAATACATCAATCGCTATGGCGACATGGTTCCTTATAACCACCGCGTAAAGGCCACTTCGGGTGGTCACGTGTATTCGTTGCCAGTCAACTTGCACACCATTAACCAATTTTTCGATGCCACCATGTCTCCCACTGAAGCTGCTGCTTTTATTGCTGAGCGCGGGGACGCAAGTATCGATACGCCGGTCAGCTTTGAAGATCAAGCGCTTAAGTTTGTTGGTCGTGACCTGTACGAGGCATTTTTCAAGGGGTACACACAAAAGCAGTGGGGCGTTTCACCTACCGAATTGCCTGCTTCAATTTTGGCTCGGCTTCCTGTGCGTTTTTCATACGAAGACAGCTACTTCAATCATCCGTATCAAGCCATTCCTCGAGATGGATACACACCCATCGTGGAAGCGTTGCTCGATCATCCACTCATTGAGGTCACATTGAATCGCGTGGTCACTCCTGCAGATCTCGCCGAAGCCGAGCATGTTTTTTGGTCGGGCCCTATCGATGAATATTTCGCTGGTGAGTTCGGCATGCTTGGGTATCGCACTCTCGATTTTGTGGAAGAAGAAACAACGGGCGACTTTCAGGGATGTCCCGTGATGAACTACTGCGATGTCGATGTGCCCTACACCCGAATCACGGAGCACAAGCACTTTGCACCGTGGGAGTCTCATGAGGGAACTATCACCTACACCGAGTACAGCCGCCTTGCCGAACCTGGGGATATTGCGTATTACCCCATCCGTCAGGTACGTGAGAAGGAACAGCTTCTTCAGTACGTGGAAGCTGCTCAGAAGGCCACTGGCGTTACTTTTATGGGGCGTTTAGGCACCTATCGGTACCTCGATATGGATGTCACCATCAAAGAAGCCCTTGAAATCGCCGATGAGTTCCTGGCCTGTCGGCGTGAAGTTCGTCAAATGCCACCTTTCATGGTCAATCCCCTGTGAAACTAGTGGGGTGACCGCCCACCCCCTGGCCCGAATCCAAATACCGGCCCCCGGATTCGCCGAACCTTCTTTGTATGTACGCCACAAGGCGGGCCAAATAACAGACCACGGTTTGCAGCTTCCGAACGGAACACGAGCCACATTCGATACAGCGTTTGGAGCATTTGCCTCAGGCCGGTGGAGTCGACTCACCGCGATCAATGATCTTGCTGTCACCATGAAGGTGACAGGCAAATGCATGGTGGAACTCATTGCGTATAGCAATGGTGCCGACACGGTCATTGCGTCGTCAGACACATGCGCCACTTTGGAATGTGCCGATATTCGATCGTTGTCGGCCGAATCGTTTTACGTAGCAGTCACAGCCCTCGAAGACAATGTGATTGTTTCATCAGGAGTCTGGTCTACGTCTACGGAACCTGTCCGTAATGTTCACCTTGGCGTTGCTATCACCACCTTCAATCGCCAGGAATATGTCCTGAAGACAATTGACCGATTGGTAGAGCTCGAAGCTAATGAGCCATCCGTACACGGCCATTTACAAATTCTTGTGGTCGATAACGCACGAAATCTCGAACCTTCAGTGCCGGCAACTGCACCACTTCGTGTCCTTCCGAACCCGAACCTAGGTGGTGCTGGCGGATTCGCCCGCGGGATTATGGAATTTCGTGATGGCGGCTGGAGCACTCACATAGTGCTCATGGACGACGACATTTCTCTGGAACCCGAATCGATTGTGCGCACAATTTCGCTACTCACGTTTGCAACAGATCCAGACCTATGTATTCATGGCGCCATGTTGAGTGAAGAACAGCCATGGCTGCAGTTTGAATCTGGTTCACAATACGAATTCCGTTCGGTGTATCCATTGCGTGCAATGGGCCGTGGAGTCGACTTGCGTCACCGATCAGAAGTCGTACGCGATCATCTTGAAGTACCACTGCATTATTCGGCATGGTGGTTCACGGTGTTCCCCATGCATATTGGTAATGAGAACCCGTTGCCTGTGTTTGTGCGCGGTGACGATGTTGCATTTGGTCTCATGCACACCGGTAAGCACACTGTCACTCTCAATGGTATTTCCGTGTGGCATGCCGACTTTGCTCTCAAGAACAATCCTTCATCGTT
>WLEX01000087.1 GCA_009704065.1 Actinomycetota bacterium | reverse complement strand
CCCGATGTTCCCGTGTGGGCTGCACCTTCTTCACCCACGATGCCGTCATCGGGCCGTAGGCGTCGCAGGCCGTCGGTGATCATGACTTCGCTTGCTTTGTCGTACTTCGTCACCATGTCGATGGGTGAAGATTTTGTATCGGCAGTAAGTGGCCCACTGCGACGCCCGGCTAGCGCCATGGCGCCTGCTTCGCGTGCTAACTGTTCGGCAACAGAGCGCAATTCGGTAGCAAGTGAAGTCGCCACTACGAGTCAGCCACTTCGCGCCATTCGCCCAAGGCGCGTAACACCAAGACAGCCACAATCGACATTCCACCAGCCATCGCGATACTGCCGACCAAGATTCCTATTCCTTGTGCAACACCGTGTGGGTGATCGATCTGCAAATCGACAACTGCATAACCAAGACAACCGCCCGCTAGGCCACCGAGAAGAATGGCGACATAGGCCATGATTCGTGCTCGTACCGAAGGCAGGGCAGAGAGCGAAAGTGATGAGTCGGGCACATGACCATCGTAGGCGCGTACGCATCCTCCGCTAGCGTCCGCATGAGTGACTTCGCCTCGATCCATCCTCCACGTCGATATGGACGCTTTCTATGTATCGGTTGAGCTGTTGCGTCATCCTGAACTGCGTGGCCTGCCGGTGGTGGTTGGCGGGACCGGCGGGCGAGGGGTGGTGTCGGCTGCGTCGTATGAAGCGCGGCGTTATGGAATACGTTCCGCGATCTCATCTGCCGTTGCGCGCAAATTATGTCCCGATGCTGTGTTTATCCCCCCCGACATTTCCCATTACGTAGAGGTGAGTCATCGTCTGCATGACATCTTTGAAAGTTTCACACCGCTCGTTGAACAGATTTCTGTCGATGAGGCCTTTATGGATGTCACGGGTGCGTCCACCTTGATGGGCGACGCAGTATCTATTGCATGGGCACTACGAGAACGAGTGATGGAGCAAACCCAACTCATGTGCAGTGTGGGAGTTGCCCCCAATAAATTTCTGGCGAAATTGGCATCTGAACATGCAAAACCAAAAGCGT
The DNA here is from genome assembly GCA_009704065.1 of Actinomycetota bacterium. Lineage (GTDB taxonomy): Bacteria > Actinomycetota > Acidimicrobiia > Acidimicrobiales > Ilumatobacteraceae > UBA2093. The sequence goes on along the minus strand of WLEX01000087.1, from coordinate 4,477 downwards.
CTCCATCTGGTATCGCGCCGGGATATCAAGTATTCGAAGTAGTGCCTGGTCATGAACTCGAGTTCTTGATGCCACTGCCAGTGCAAGCATTGTGGGGAGTTGGCCCAGCAACATTGGCAAAACTAGAGGGAATTGGCGTACGCACCATTCGTGATTTAGCCGTTCTCGATGTTGGTGTTGTTTGTTCCACTGTGGGTGATGCGCACGGTCGACACCTGCATGCTTTGTCTCAAGGAATTGATGATCGGTTTGTTGAACCAGAAAGAATTGCAAAATCAATTGGTCACGAAGAAACCTTTTCTGCAGATCTCACCACTCATGACGAACTACGCACGCAATTAGTACGTTTATGCGATGCGGTTGCACGACGCACGCGCGAAGCGGGGGTAGCAGCGGGCACGCTCATGTTGAAACTAAAATTTTCCTCGTTCGAATCGGTGACTCGGTCGGTGACTCCATCCATTCCTCTCACCACAGGGCCATCGATGGTGGCTGCCCTTGAGCCATTGTTAGCTTCCCTCGATTGTTCCCAAGGAGTGCGGCTCTTAGGGGTTCATGCACAAAAACTCACTACCGAATCAGGGGCAGCACCGCGATTGTTCGACGAGGGTGGTGACTCGCCGCAAGACATTGAAGAGCAATGGCAACCGGCGAGCAAAGCGGTGGACTCCATTGTGAGCAAGTTTGGAGCTGGCACGATTGGGCCAGCGAGTGGGCTCGATACTCGACGACCTGGGGAAAATCCATTTGGCCCCTTGTCGGAAGACGAATAAGCGGACAATAAACACACGTTCCTGCATTGTGTTTACGCCGTGGGGGTGAGACAATCTTCATGTGCCATTGTCAGACAACGAACAAAGAATCCTTCGAGAGATCGAGGCTCAGCTAAAGACTGATGAAAAATTTGCTCATGCTGTGTCGTCTTCTGGGTTGTACCGCCATTCTGCCCGCCGTGTGTGGTGGGCTCTGCTCGGCATGGTTGTTTCGCTCATTGGGGTAGTTGCCAGTTTGCAGATTCACTTCCTTGTCGCATTCGTTGCTTTCATTGCCATGTTGGGCTGTGCTCTCGTTATCGAGCGCCAGCTGCGTCTCATTGGTAGAGCCGGAGTGCAAGATCTCGCTCAAACCATGCGCAAGCCGCGGGTGAAGTTCCCTCGCGACTAAGACCGTCGCGCCTACTACTGTTGTCTTCATGCAGTTCACCGGAGCACTTCGAGTCATAGTCGCGGTACTCATGCGTCCCATGCTGTGGGCAACTGCTGTTCGTCAGAGTGTTCGATTAGTGCCATCGCACTGGTGGAAAACCTCGCCGTTTTTGCCTGTTCCGGCAAAGGATTACATCGAGTTTCGCGCAGTTACTCAATATGGTGGCGACCACGGATCAGTTTCACTCGATCCACACGACGTTGTCGATTATTTGCAGTGGTGTCGTGAATGGAATCGGTCGCGTTCATGAGATTGCTTCCAATTTTTTCCGCTCTGGTTTCAAGGAGATAGTGATGAGGAGCGCGCTCGTACTCAATGCAACGTACGAACCGCTCAGTGTCGTGTCTGCTCGCCGCGCAATTTGTCTTGTTCTTTGCGACAAAGCCGATGTGGTCGAAGATGACGGGACCGAAGTTCATTCAGAAAGAATGACTATGTCTTCACCCCTCGTGATTCGATTGCGCTATGTCGTCAAGGTTCCGTATAACCGTCACACTGCAATGTCTCGGCGGGCGGTCTTTGCACGAGATGAACATCGATGTGGGTATTGCGGAGGGGCTGCCGACAGTATCGATCACGTGATGCCTCGTTCACGCGGTGGCAAAAATGTTTGGGAAAATGTCATTGCGGCGTGTCGCGGGTGCAATTTGCGCAAGCGCGATCGCACCCCGGAAGAAGCGGGAATGAGACTGGCCACTATCCCGAGGGCTCCCCGTGAGATGTCGTGGATTATGTATGCGGTTCCTCGCGTTCCCGATGAATGGAAGCCGTACTTGGCACAAGCCAGCTAAATAGGCAAGAGTTGCCACATGAACTCGGCGGCTTCTCCATGGCCACTCCATGAATGGAATGGCAGTGCCTCGGAATTTCATGCACTCGATTTACCCTACGAACGTGCCGTGTGGTGGTGCCGTGTCAGTGAACCTGCACTCATTCTCGGGTCTACGCAATCGGAAACTGATGTAAACGCAGATGCGGCCGCAACTGCAGGAATTGCAATTACACGCCGTCGAAGTGGTGGCGGGGCGGTGTTTGTTCACCCGCAGGAATCGATCTGGATCGATGTCACCATTGCTCGAGATGACCCATTCTGGGTTGACGATGTGGCGACTTCTATGACATGGCTGGGCAACTCATTCGTTACGGCATTGCAGCCATGGCTTCACACTCATGTGTTTACAGGAGCGTTCGATGCTGGGCTCGATGGACGGGCAGTGTGTTTCGCAAGTTCGTCACCAGGTGAAGTATTTGCAGAAGACAAAAAATTGGTGGGAATCAGCCAAAGGCGAGGCCGAGACGGTGCTCGGTTCCAATGTGTTGTGTATCGGACATGGCAGCCGTCTGAGTGGTCACTGCTCTTGAGCGACTCCAACGTTGCCATGCGTCTCGAACAACTATCCGTGGCCGTTATCGACGCAGATCCGCGTGCCGTGGTTGCCGCAGTCGTCGCAGCCCTTCCTCAATAGTGCAAGCAACCCCAGGCGAGGGGTGAAGTGCGCCTTGTGGGGGGTGATGGGGGAGAAAGTGGAGAAAAGTGGGGAATGGTGGTTGACAGTGGGGGCCAGTGGGGATATGGTCACATCCGTAAGTAGCGGAGTTCTTACAGAGAGGTGGAGACCGTGTTTGTCGGATTGCATGAGCGACAGCTCGACCCCAAAGGTCGTTTGGCGCTCCCTGCTGCATTTCGGCCTCGTCTCGAACCGCGCTGTTATCTCGCTTTTGGGCGCGATAAGTGCATCGACGTTCTTACCGCTGAGGCTTTTGAACAAGTAGCGCTCGACATGCTCGAGAAGGTGCGTACCGGGGAAATGACCCGTAACGAACAGCGCGCCATTGCAGCCAACACTGTCGAAGCCACCATCGATGCTCAGGGTCGAGTAAATCTCGATGAAAAACTGCGCGACTATGCAGGGGTAACTCTCGGCTCACGCGTCATTGTCTCTGGTTCTTTTGATCGCGTAGAAATTTGGGACCCAGCGCGTCATGAGCGCAATATCAGCGCGGGTACCGAGCAAATCGCTGGAGCGGGCGCGTGATCGTCGATGCTTCTATTAACCAAACAACAGCACAAAGACTCTCGGTCTTTGGCAGTCTTCCGGATGGCACGGTGTGTAGCTCCAACTCCGCCCGCTCTCATCGCGCAGTACCCGGGGATACATCCGGGCTGTATTTGCTCTCCGGAGGGCTGCCAGAAATCGATGGGTCACACGGTGATGCCGTGACACAATTTGTTCATGACTCGGTGATGTTGCCAGAGATAATGGCCATCTTTAGCGACCTCACTACAGGCGTCTTCCTCGATGCCACTCTTGGTGGGGCTGGCCACAGTGTCGCTCTACTGAACGAGCACCCTTCTGTTTCGCTTCTTGGTATCGATCAAGACGACGTAGCGCTCGATGCTGCTCGCGCTGTTCTTACTTCTGCCGGTCATAGTGGGCGCGTCGCCCTCCGACGCGCCCGCTTTGATTCGGTGACTCGAGTTGCTGATGAAGAAGGAATCTCTTCCTTGGCAGGAGCGCTCTTCGATCTCGGAGTTTCCTCGCCCCAATTCGATGTCGCAGAACGTGGCTTTTCTTATCGCTTTGAGGCACCCCTAGATATGCGTATGGACCGGACACAGACTCTGAGTGCTGATGTTGTTGTCAATACCTATGAAGTTGAGGCATTGGCTGACATGTTGCGTCGCAACGCCGATGAGCGACATGCGCATCGAATTGCTAAAGCAATTGTGGCTGCTCGACCCATTCACACCACTACTCGCTTGTCAGAAGTAGTGAGTGCTGCAATTCCTGCACCGGCACGTCGACGCGGTGGTCATCCTGCAAAGCGCACATTTCAAGCAATTCGAATTGAAGTAAACGCTGAACTCGATATTTTGCCAGGTGCATTGCGCGATGTGATTGCCTTGCTTGCACCTGGTGCACGGTTGGCAGTTCTCACGTATCACTCGGGCGAAGATCGCATCGTGAAATCAGTGATGCGCACAGCCGAGAATGGTGACTGTACATGTCCGCCAAACTTGCCGTGCGGGTGTGGTGCCGTGCGTTCCGTAATTCGTATTCGTGCACCTCGTGATGCGAGCAAAGCTGAATTGGCCCGCAATCCCCGTGCTTCTTCGGCTCGTTTGCGTGTCGTCGAGAAAATTTCTGACGGGGGAGCGAAGTAATGGCTGTAGCTATTCGCCTTCCGCATCTCATTGCTCCTCGTGAACAAGGTGAGGTTGGCCCACGGCTCACTCTTGTGCCAGAACGCGACCAGCGTTATTGGCGTG
>WLEX01000086.1 GCA_009704065.1 Actinomycetota bacterium | reverse complement strand
TTGAAATCGATGACTGGAATGCCGCAGTCCTGCAAGCACTCACTGGGCCTTTGGGTCTAGTGCAACGCGTTGTACCTGGCATGAGAGAGCGCGGATTTGGCCGCATCGTTGCCGTGAGTTCGGCAATGGTGAAATCACCTAACTCACTAATGAGTTTGTCGCACGGAACTCGGTTGGGTCTCACAGGAGTTTTGAAGGGCTTGTCGAAAGACCTCGCACAATTCAACATCACAGTGAACCAGTTGTTGCCCGAAAGATTTGACACTGCACGTCAGGAGCAAATGGCTCATGTTGCAATGAAAATTCTTGGAATCACTTACGAGGAAGCGCGAGCGCAACAGATTGCATCAATTAAAGCGGGCCGACTTGGACGTCCCGACGAATTCGGTGATGCTTTTGCGTTTCTCTGTGCGGCGCAAGCCGGATACATCAGTGGTCAAAACCTGCAACTTGATGGTGGCAGTTACGAAGGAGTTTTCTAATGACAATGACAACATCACGCATGGGCAGCCACGTTGCACGTCCTATTGAACAATTAGTGAGCGAGATTTCGGCGTTGCATTCGCAATTTGATGCAACTGCAGCAGAGTCGGAAGAACTAGGGGATGCGCCACAGGGATTAGTAGATCTCATGCGCCAGATTCGCGTGCCCATGATTAAGGCACCGATTGAGGCCGGTGGTGATCGACTCTTGCTGGCCGATCAGTGTCGCTATTTCACAGCATTGAGTTATTCAAATGCAACAGCTGCATGGACTGGCTTTAACCACGCAGGTGCTGCAGCTGCTGCTGGGTCGCGCCTTAGCGATGAAGGCATTGAATTGCTATTTGGATCCGACCCATCACCGTTTCTCGCTGCGGTGGCATTACCAACCGGAACCTTTACTCGTGTTGACGGTGGAGTGTTAGTAAACGGCACATGGAATTATGCAAGCGGAGTTCGCCACGCTGATTGGGCAATGTTGACTGCAATCGAAGCATCAGAGACGCCCTCGGTCACTCTTGCAGTCATTCGTACAGCAGATGCCACCGTGCACGGCGACTGGAATGTAATGGCGCTGAAGGGAACTGGCAGCGTGTCCATCACGGCGAAAGATGTGTTTGTTCCCACGGCATTAACTGTTGACCCCATGGAGCCACCAAAACGCGGTGGAGCAATTTATGGACTCAACTACCCAGTTTTTGTTGCTGGCGAGAACCTTGGTTTCACATTTGGTGCTTGCACGAGATTCATTGATGAACTTGTTGTGTATGCACGCGGTAAATCACGAGGTTTCGATGGTCGACTTGCAGATCGTGGTGCATTTCAATACGAACTTGGTCGCAGTTCACAACAACTACGAGCTGTACAAGCCCATGCGCTTGCCACGCTCGCTGAAGTTGATGTCGCAATGGAAAATGGCGGTGAGTTCAATGCACGACATGAAGCTGGCGTTACTGCTATGACTGCATATTGCACAGAGACTGCGGTCGCTGCCATTTCACGCCTCATGAGTTTTGCCGGCGCTGGTGCTTTGTTTAACACGAGCCCCTTGCAGCGTTGCTTTAGAGATGCACAAGGTTCTGCACAGCACCTAGTGGCCTCGAATCAGTCGCTTGATAAATACGGTGCCATATTGCTAGCTGACGCATAGTTATGAAGATTGCAATTGTTGGCGGTGGGATTGGCGGACTAACCGCAGCTCTTGCTCTGTCACAGAACTCGCATGACATCACGGTCTTTGAACGTTCTGCTGGCATTCGAGAAATTGGCGCAGGTGTACAAATCAGTCCTAATGCCGGGCGTCTCCTGCACTCACTTGGTCTTGGCGATGCGTATTCGGAAATCTCTGTGAATCCACATCGAGTGGTACTTCGGCGTTGGGAAGATGACTCCATTATTCGGGCAACCGACCTTGATGAAAGCTTCTTGTCTCAGCATCAAGTGCCACTTGCAAACGTTGCACGCAATGAATTAGTAGAGATTCTGGGTAGTGCAGTTGCTGCGCGTGCAAACGTGGCTCTGAAGTTTTCAACACATGTAGTCAAAGTAGAACCATGCGATGCATCGTCTGAAGTGATTTTTGCAGATGGCTCATCGCAGTCGTTTGACATTGTGATTGGTGCCGATGGTATTCATTCTGTAGTGCGGCCATGCGTTGGCGGCATAGATATGCCCCGTTTCAGCGGCTCGGCTGCGTATCGTGCCTTGGTACCGCGCAGTGCAGTGGAAGATTTACCAATTGACGTCACGAACCGCATGGGGCCAGACCGCCATGTAGTGAGTTATTTCATTGGGCGAAATCGCAGCCATCTCAACCTTGTGTGTATTTCGCCGGAGGATTCCTGGGAAACTGAATCATGGACTGAACAAGGAACCATGGAAGATTTGCTTTCACGCTTTGAAGGATGGTCGCCCGAGTTCCTCTCGCTCCTTGGTCGAGTTGAAGAGCCAATCTTTCGGTGGGCGTTATATGACCGTGAACCATTGGAACGGTGGGGAATAGGTACAACCACTTTGCTTGGCGATGCATGCCATCCGATGCTTCCATTTATGGCGCAAGGATCCTGTCAGGCAATAGAAGATGCAGTAGTTCTTGCTCGTTGTCTGTCAGATGTGAACACCAGCGATGCAGCCAGTGCGCTACGCCGATACGAAGATGCACGTCAGGGCCGCACAGCACAGGTGCAAACGTCATCGTTGTCAAACAGAGATCTCTTTCATATGGTTGATGGTCAAGAACAAAAAGACCGAGACTTGATTTTCTCGATAAGCCCACCGGGAATGTCAATTCTTGACTGGGTGTATGAGTACGACGCACTCACTGTTCCTGTTTAGTTCGACGTCAGGAATTGGTTGAATCAATGGTGAGTCGGCGTAACGGGCCGGTAAAACCCACTAGCAACGTGACACCTATAAAGAGTGCACCAATTGCGAACAGTAACGGTGAAATTGATACCGATTGAACGATAAGTCCCAGCGCGAGTGTGCCTGCAGGTGTGGCCAGGTACATAAGAGAGAACTGTGTACCAAAGACTGGCCCGTGCAGATGCTGAGGCATACGTTGTTGAACTAAGTAGTTGCTCATAGGACTGACGGGGCCGAATGCCAACCCAAGTGCAAGACCTAGTGCAATAAAGATGATGGCGTTTGGTAGTGCTGCCATGGCGCAAACAACTGCACCAATCAATGTCATTGAGATGATAACTAAATTGCCAGGGGAGAACTTCTGAACTGCCCGATGAAATTGCAGAGCTCCAATCACAATTCCGACAGACATTGCCGACAAAACAAAACCCAAGGTCTGTGGCTCATTTAGATCACGGAAATAACGCGACAACACAATTGATTCAACTGGCATATAGATAGCCGTGAGCAATGTGTATAAGCCGACCAGTGACAACAACGGTTTGTCACGCCATAGTGCGTTCATTCCTATACGCGTCTCTCTCACAACATTGCCGACAGAGAAAATGCTCTCAGTTTCAGAAGGAATGATGATGGCAGGAATAAAGAGGGCCAAAACAGACGCACAGACAAAAACAAGTGCAATTAGGTAAAAAGTTGCATTGACGCCAATGAGACCTATTGCTATTGCTGCACCTGTGGGGCCAATGACCGTACCTATTGTGGCGGCGGCTTCGTACGTGCCATTGAACTTAAGCAATGACAATCCATCTCGCTCCGCCACTCCTCGTATGAGCGACTTGCGCGCGGTGGCTCCAGCGGGATCAAACATGGCTCCAATAATTGCGATGATAAGAAGCGACGCGAGATTTAGTTCGAACAAGCTTCCGATAATGGGGAAGAGAACAACGGATGCCGCTGAAATGATGTCGGCCCAAATGGAGACTGGTCTCGCACCAAGGATTGCAATGAGTCCGCCAATGAGTGGCGCCGTAAAGATCACTGAGAACCCGCTGATACCGAGAACTATTCCTGCGTTTGCAGATGACCCCGTTGTCTCGAGAACAAGCCACGGAATTGCAATGTGGACTGCAGAGTTGCCTACCGAGGCAAATAATGCGGCTGCTACCAAAAGGTGATTGTGACGCACTCGCACTCGCATTCGTACGAGAGTATTAGAAGTGCGGGATCAAGTCATGTCGCTTCGCATACTCCAGATAAAACAAAAGGGCCGCGCAGTTTCCTGCGCGGCCCTTTTATGTAGTTCTTCAGGTGTTACGAGAAGTAGAGACGGTTTCCGTTAGCTCCGCTGCCGGCGGCAACGTCGATGTAGAAACCACGGCTATCAACACCGACACCTGCTCCAAGCTTTACCTTGACTCCAGGAATGGTGTACGCAGGTGTAATTGTTTGTCCACCTGCATAGCTCCAGTAGCCCTCTTGGCGACAACGCCAGTTGAGTCCACGTCCGCTACACACTGTCTTGTACAGACGAGTCTTGGTTTCGGGAACGGTCACTGCAGGCATTCTGACATCAGGGGTTTCAAATCCGGCGCTGGCATTAATGCTGCCCTTACCAAATGAAATTCCATTGTTAGAAATCGTTACAGAACCATTGCCATTTGCGCGAGCGCCAACGGAGAAGCCATTGCTGGAGTAGCTCATGTTCTTGTCGTAGCTAAACGAGAGTTCCTTGCTGAAGCCCCAGTTGTTTGGATCAACTGCAACAGAGAATGACTGTCGTGGCGAACCATAGAACGAAGATGAACCGGCCAAAGTGGCTGATGGAGCTGCACTAGGTGCAGCACACGTCTGGTTCGGGCAGTTTGTCACTGTGAGTGATCCTTCAACTGAACCGTAGGAAGGAACGCCTGGAATCTGGAGTCCGCCACCGATGCCCAATGTGTACCCAATCTTGCGACCTGGGAACGACTTGAAGCCAACGGTAGTTGAACCAGTGATAATGCCGAACTTGTTGGTGCCAGTTCCGAGGAACTCAACACCGCTCTTGTTTGCAACCATGCGGAACTTAAGACTTCCCAAGTTGACGCCTGCTGGAACGAATCCACCTTCACCGATGAGTTCAATTCCACCCATTGGGTCGAACGTTCCCTTCATGCGAGCTGAAATTCCGTATCCGGCAAGTCCACCACTGAATTTCACATTGAGTCCAGATGAGTCACGAACGAATTCACCTTGTGACTCTTCAAATTCAAATCCACCAAGTGAGAACGCGCCAATTGTGAAGGCGATGTTGTACTCGAGAGGTGCAAACGACACATTGCCGTCTACAACAACTGGTGTCTGTGCGAACTTGCCATCAAATGAAACGGCGAAACCCTTGGGGTAATCAACACCGGCAATCGATGCACCGAGTGAGGAGTACGAGAATGCAAGGTAACGAGCCGAGATGATGCCCTTCACGCTGAAGATGTCTGGTGATCCCTCTGCTTGTGAACCAAATGACATACCAAGTGTGAGGCCAACGCCAACTTCAAATGCTGCTGTAAATGGTGTGTCTGGGTTGATTCCCATTTCCTTGAGGAATGTGGGAACTTTTCCGGTTACGGAGAAGCCAATACCTTTAGGAGCGCCACCAACAAAGGTGGTCTTTCCGGTGATTGACGTGATGTCGAATCCAGGAATTCCC
>WLEX01000085.1 GCA_009704065.1 Actinomycetota bacterium | reverse complement strand
TTCAGTAGCAAAAACCATTGTTCCCGTGATACCCTAGGGGGTATGAGAAAATCTCGTCTCCTCATCACGGCACTATTGGTGACTTCGTCTGCCTTTCTCGTGTCGTGTTCGAGTAGTTCCACTACAAAGGACACCACACCGATCATGAGCCTTTCGCCTGCTGCACAAGTAATCGACGTGCGCGATGCCACCGAATTCTCAGAAGGTCATGTCCAGGGCGCCATCAATCTCAATGTTGAAAATGGAGACCTCGCGGCTGCATTCGCCGGCCTCGATAAAGGTGCTGCTTACTCGGTGTATTGTCGAAGCGGACGTCGTTCAGCCATTGCAGCGGACCTCATGGCGAAAGCCGGGTTCACCAAAGTGACAGACCTTGGCGCACTCGAAGACGCCGCGAAATCTCTCAACCTTCCTATCGTCACCAAATAACTACAGAACGGAACACCATGGCCACCATCACACTTACCGAAGAAAACTTCGAATCAACAGTTCTGGCTGAAGGAATCACCATTGTCGATTTCTGGGCCGAGTGGTGTGGACCCTGCAAGATGTTTGGTCCCATCTTTGAAAAGTCGAGCGACGCTCACCCCACCATCAAGTTTGCAAAAGTTGATACAGAAGATCAACAAGGGTTAGCGGGCGCTCTGCAGATTCAGTCGATCCCCACAATCATGGTGTTTCGCGACGGTGTGATGCTGTTCAACCAGGCTGGAGCATTGCCCGCCCACTCGTTAGAAGAGATCATTACGGCTACCGAGGCCCTCGATATGGATGAAGTCCGTGCCGAAATTGAGGCCCTTGAAAAGTCCAATAACGAATAGCTAAATTAACCCATGTGACACCTCGCTGGGGGGCGTGTGTTCGCTCGTTTCGGCGAACAAGTTTCGTGTGGATTCTCTTTAGTGTTGCCTGTGCCGCAATCACTTTTCCTTCATCGACAACACCTGCCATCGCATCGATCACAATCTCGCTCACCGATCCCACTGGCCGCATTGCGCTTGGCGATTCACATACGTGTGCAATTAATAACGACAACACTGTGTGGTGTTGGGGCGATAACACGAATTACAAATTGGGCTCATCCGCGCATCTTGCTTTGCCATCATCTGAAGTGCCGGTGCGAGCTGCCTCTCTCAGCGGTGGGCGTTACGCAATAAAAATTTCTGCAGGTGCTGCGCATACATGCGTATTGGCGAACGACGGCACTGTGTGGTGTTGGGGAGACAACGGTGCGGGACAGTTGGGTGCCGGCGTAGGGGTTCAGGCTGATCCTGTGCAAGTGACACTCGGGCGCAGTGCCACCGCAATTGCAGCCGGTGGTAACACCACGTGTGCTGCATTGTCTGACGATTCGATCTGGTGTTGGGGTGCAAATAGTTCGGGTCAACTAGGACATGGCGATACGTCTTCCTATGGCGCAACACCCATGCTTGTGGCCACCACATCTCCAGTACTGGTTCCGCAGCAACTGGAAGTGGGTGCGGTTCATTCGTGTGCAGTGAGCAGTGTGGGCACTGCATGGTGCTGGGGTTCTTATTTATACGGACGATTAGGAACAAGCGCAACATCTAATGCGCTCATCCCTACGGCCACCGCTTCACTCGGTGCAACGGCAACACAGATCTCTGCAGGTAAAGATCACTCATGCGTGGTGCTGAGTACAGGAGCATTGTCATGCTTTGGTAGAAACCTAAAGGGGCAAATTGGTCAGGCGCTGACTACAACGTCAAATTCATCTCCCGTTGCTGTAACTCTCAGTGGTAATGCCTCCTTCGTGAGCGCAGGCTCATCTTTTACATGTGCACTACTAGTTTCCGGCTCCGTTGAATGTTTTGGAGTTAATGATGCTTCGCAATTGGGCTCAGGGGACACCAGCGCTTCTCGGTACACCGCTGCACCAGTGCAAGGACTCACGGGAACAGTGGTCGATGTGGTGTCGGGCGGTAGTCATTCGTGTGCAGTGATGTCGACTGGTGAATTGCGCTGCTGGGGTTTGAACGACGTGGGTCAACTAGGGGTAAATGATTCAGCCGACCGCGACACTGCCACCGCAGTAGCAAGCCTCAATATCGTGCCTACGACAACTACAACAACGACTACAACAACAACGACAACTACGACAACTACAACAACAACCACCACAACAACGACGACCACTACAACGACGACGACAACAACAACAAGCACATCAACATCAACATCGACCACGGCGCCCGAGCAGAGGTCGGTAGTGCAGCCAGTCGTGAATGAAAGTACAACTACCACGAGCTCAAGCACCACTACCAGCACAGCCGTTCCAACGGGAACTTCGACTAGTACGAGTGAGCCGATGACGTTATTGGCTGCGAAGCCGGCGACACCCGTGAAGATAACCACGTTGGTGGTGAAGCGCGGTGGGAAAGTAAGTGCAGCAAAACTAGTGAGCGCTGTGAATATGTCGATACCAAAAAAGTCAGTCGGCACCATGCGCATCACCATTGTGAAGGGCACCAAGTACTGCACGTTCGTTGGCACGCAGGTTCGTGGTGTGCGTAAGGGAGAGTGTTCGATCACTGTTTCGATGATCCCGAAGAAGGGCAAAAAGGTCACCCGAACCACCACTCTGACCGTGCGTTAGAGGGCTGTTCCTCGCGCGCGCACCTGCGCCCGCGCGAGGGACGAATCCGTCAAGTTTTTCTTTTCCCTTATTTCATATGGATCAAATGGGCATCCAGGGGGAACTGTGACGCAGCCATGGTCTAGAGAATGCCGCCATGGCTACAGCACAAAAAACCACATCCCGTCCGTTAGTGATCGTTGAATCACCAAACAAAGTAAAAACAATCAGCAAGATTCTTGGTGATGCATTCGTTGTCCGTGCATCTGTGGGGCACTTTGCAGACATTCCTGCAACAAAGAAAGGCATCGATATCGCCAACGACTTTCATATGGAGTACTCGCTCACGAAGAAAGGTGTCGACATCATCGCTGGCCTTCGCAAGGACCTTGCGTCAGCTTCAGAATTGATTCTTGCAACAGACGATGATCGTGAAGGTGAAATGATTGCGGCACTACTAGTGGAGTTCTTACAACCAACCGTGCCGGTATCTCGCATTGTGTTTCACGCCATTACGGCCAACGAGGTGTTGGGGTCTTTAGAGAACCGGCGTGAGGTAAACGAGGCATTAGTAGAGGCCGCTCGTACACGTCGAGCTCTCGATCACCTCGTGGGTTTCCAAGTGTCTCCCGTGTTGTGGAGCAAGGTGCGCCAGAACCTAAGTGCGGGTCGAGTGCAAAGCCCTGCATTGCGATTAGTAGTGGAGCGCGAGTTCGAACGTGAGGCCTTTGTTGAGACCACCTATTGCGGGGTGGAAGCTGAATTAGAAATAGAGGCAACCGTAAAGGCTTCCCTGCGATCTATCGATGGCGTGCCAGTGGCGGGTTCAAAAGATATTGATGAACATGGTGCGGTAACACCGCCTGCTCAATTGCTGCTGCTGACCGAAGCGCAACGTGTTGTGTCGGGCCTTGGTAATCGGCCACTGGTAGTAACCGATACAAAGACAGAGAGGTACACACGTAAACCGCGTCGTCCATATATCACGAGTGATTTGCTGCAAGATGCGGTGAGTCGGTTGAAGATTGGTTCGAAGATGGCGATGAGCATTATGAATCAACTGCATGAAAAGGGCTTGATCTCCTACCCACGTACAGATAGCCCTTCTTTGTCGCCATGGATTACACAAGCGGCTCGCGAGCAAGCAATTGCGCTCTTCGGCCCAAACAGTGTTCCGGCAAAACCCAATTTGTACTTTGCGAAGCGTCAGAATGCTCAAGAGGCCCACGAAGCAATTAGGCCAGCCGACATGACCAAGCGCTCTCCGTCGGGGCTCACTGCACCGCAAGCTGCTATCTACGACATGGTGTGGCGCAGAACTGTGGCATCGCAAATGGTGAACACCACGGGTACCACTGTGACAATCACTTTGGAGGGCGTATCGACGCAACAGGTCTGTGTGTTCACTGCATCGGGTACCACCATTACCGACCCGGGGCATCGTGCGGTGTTCACAAGCACTGACGATGATGAGCCAACACCACTTGCCACATTCACAACCGGTGATGAAGTGGGGGTACGTGCACTAGAGATTGAGGAGCACACCACAAGACCCCCGGCTCGCTTCACGGAAGCATCTCTCATTCGTGCGCTGGAAGAACGCGAGATTGGTCGACCATCAACGTATGCATCGATTATCGATTCTTTGCGTAATGAATATCTATGGTCAAAGCGTGGAGACCAAGCTCTGATTCCTACTATCACCGGTATTGCAGTTGCTCAATTTTTGAACATATGTTTTGTGAACCTGGTTGATTATCAATTCACCAAACAAATGGAAGAACATCTCGACACCATTGTTGATGGAAAAGAAACCTTCCTCAATGTGTTGACCAGGTTCTATGCAAAAGGCGATGGTCAGTGGCCATCATTGTTGGCAACAATTGCGACTGCTACTAAAGAATACGACCCTGCCACACATTCAGTCCGCAACATCGGGGTGCATCCAGAAACTGGCGACAGCATTGTGGTGAAATCAGGGAGAGCAGTTGGTGGTCGCGTGGCAAAGAAGGGAACGCGTAAGACTGGTAGGGGAGTGCGCTCGACAGGCTCGCCCTATATCAAGTGTGGAAACCGAAATGTGCCAGTGCCCGACACCACTGAGTGGGCTGATCTCACAATCGACTTTGCCCTCGCGTTACTGAATGCACCAAAGATTGAGCCGCGCGTATTGGGAGAAGTAGACGGACACGAAGTAGTGGCCCGCACCGGACCATATGGCCCCTATATGTCCACCAACGGCCGCAATATCAGTCTTCCTACACAATTCGATATTGAAACTGTTGAGTTGCAAGACGTTGCAGAATTATTTAAGTTCCCGCGCTCTTTGGGCACTGATGAAGCAACTGGTGAAGAGATTGTGGTGAAATTGGGCAGATACGGGGCATTTATTGAGCGTGGGAAGGATCGACGCACTCTCGATTCAATAGAACAGGCTGCACTTCTTACCCTGACAGATGCTCATGCCATACTTGCCATTGAGAAAAAGAAGCCGAAGCGCTCTTCTCCGAAAGGCCGACAATAACAAGCATGCCTGACACCAACTTCTCACCCCGTATCACTGCCACTCGTGATCAGATCATTGCGGCAACACGGTGTGAAATTGATGCAAAGGGGATCTTGGGTTTGCGTGTGCAAGATGTGGCCGAGCGTGCCCATGTTTCGGTACCACTCATTTACAAATACTTTGGTGATCGTGATGGTTTGTTATCTGAGGTTCTAGTAACAATGTTCGACCAGTTTGTGAAAGCTCAAGTTGATACAGCCAGGGCCATGTTCAATGCTCTTACTGAACCCACGGTGAAAGATCTCTTTCCCATCTTTCGTGTTCCGAACGATGCGGCACGCTCTTCTGCACGGTGGGCCAACTTGCAAACCATGGCAGCATCCATCGATAACCCAGGATTACGCATGAAGCTGGGTGAGGTACAAATAGAAACCATTAACTACTTGGCTG
>WLEX01000084.1 GCA_009704065.1 Actinomycetota bacterium | reverse complement strand
GAAATTCTTCGTGTTATCGATTCCTTGCAACTCACCGCCAAGTTCAAAGTGGCAACACCAGCGAACTGGACCGATGGCCAAGACGTCATCATTGGCGCAGCAGTCACCGATGAAGAAGCAAAAACGCTGTTTCCTCAGGGTTGGAAGACCGTAAAGCCATACCTTCGTGTGTTGGCGCAACCTAAGTAATAAAGAGGCTCAGTAACATGAGGGGATGACCCCTCAGACCCGTACTGTCGCTGCTTCAACCCTCTCTGCCTCAAAGGTCTACGGATCAGGGGACGATGCTGTTTACGCACTCAACGATGTAAGCGTTGAGTTTTTTGCTGGTGAGTTCACCGCCATTATGGGCCCCAGTGGTTCAGGCAAATCAACACTGATGCATTGCATCGCTGGCCTCGACGAATTGTCGTCAGGATCGGCCATCATCGACGGCACCGACTTGTCCACAATGAAAGACAAAGCACTCACCGAATTACGGCGTGAAAAAATTGGTTTTGTTTTCCAGTCGTTCAACTTGGTGCCAACTCTTACCGCCGATGAAAACATTCGTTTGCCACTTATGTTGGGCAACGACAAAGGCAACGAAGAGTGGATTCAAAAAGTCATTTCCACGGTGCACTTGAATGATCGTCTCACTCATCGTCCGAGTGAATTGTCGGGTGGCCAACAACAGCGCGTTGCGGTAGCGCGTGCACTTGCTTCTGAGCCTCGCATCATTTTTGCCGACGAACCAACAGGAAACCTCGACAGCACCACTGGTGCAGAGATCCTTACATTCATGCGCAAAGCAGTCGACGATCTCGGGCAAACAATCGTCATGGTGACCCATGATCCCGTGGCAGCTTCGTATGCGGACCGCATAATCTTCTTGGCTGACGGCAAGGTAGTTAACGAGATGACTGAACCCACCGCAGAAAAAGTTCTCGACCTAATGAAGACAATCGGTCACTAACACATGTTTCGTATTGCCATCAAAGGAATCTTGGGTCGAAAAGCCCGCCTGATTCTTACTTCGCTTGCCGTCATTCTCGGTACCTCGTTTTTGGCAGGCACTTCGGTGTTTTCCGACACGCTTACCCGCACCTTCGACAACCTGTTCTCCGATGTATTCAAAAACGTCGATGCCTATGTTCGGTCATCACAAGTAATTGAAGCTGACTTTGGCCAGGAAGAGCGCCAACGAATTCCGTTGTCATTAGTCGACATTGTCAAGACCGTGCCTGGTGTGAAAAACGCAGTGCCCGATATTCAGGCATTTGCTCGCATCATTGGCAAAGACGGAAAACCCATTGGTTCCGATGGTCAGGGACCTCCCACCTTTGGAACTATCGGAGTTGAATTTGAAGGAGCTTTGTGGACCATCGCAGATGGTGAATTCCCTGTTGGTCCTACACAGGTTGCGCTCGATGAAGCTTCTGCGAAAGCAGGAAAGTACGTCCTTGGCGACACCGTCAAGGTCGTTGCTCAATCAGGAAGCCGTGAATTCACGCTGGTCGGTATCGCATCGTATGGCGACGTTCGTTCACCAGGCGGTGCCACGTTTGCCTTATTCGATCCCGCCACTGCTGCGGATTTCTTAACCAAACCCGGATTCATCGACGCCGTTCTTATTACTGGTGATGGTTCAGTGTCTGACGCGAAATTAGCAAAAGCCATACAAGCTGCTCTGCCTACGACCGATAAAACAGAAACTCTCACTGGTGCTGAAATCACATTAGAAACTCAGGACCAAATTGGATCTGCACTCGATTTCTTTGGCATTTTGCTCAAGACATTTAGCTTCATCGCTCTTGGTGTTGGTTGCTTCGTTATTTACAACGTGTTCTCCATTAGTGCTGCACAGCGCCAACGTGAAAATGCGTTGTTACGCGCAATCGGAGCAAGCCGTAGTCAAGTGACGCGCGCAATGCTGATTGAATCGCTTGCCGTCGGAGTATTCGGATCCATGATTGGATTAGTAGCCGGTATCGGATTATCGAAAGGTCTTAGTGCGTTGTTGCGCGCACTAAATATCGATATTCCAAGCGGTGGCTTGGTAGTTACTACAAGCACAGTGCAGCAAACCGTATTTGTCGGCACCATTGTCACTGTGTTGTCGGCAATTCTGCCGGCTTTGCGCGCGGGCAAAGTACCGCCATTGGCAGCAATGCGTGCTACAGCACTTGAGGTTTCTGAACCCGGCCGTAAGCGACTCATTGGGGGGCTCATCTCTATTGCATTGGGTCTTGCTGTCATCGTGATGGTCATTGTGGGAGCAAGCAATTCATATCTCGGTTTCGGAATTCTTCTTGTCTTTATCGGAACCATTGTTCTTGGGCCAATCATTGCGCGTCCCGTCGCGCTCTTCCTTGGTCGCCCTGCTGCCCGATTCCGCGGCATCACCGGTGTGATGGCCCGCCAGAACTCTGCACGTAACCCAAAGCGCACCTCACGTACTGCTTCGCCAGTACTGATTGGTGTCGCACTCGTTACTGCAGTCACCGCGCTTGCAGCATCTATCAAGGGTCAAATTGACGACGTGTTCACGCAACAGTTCAAAGGCGACTACGCAATCAGCACAAATAATCGAGGCTTTGGTGGGCTCAGCCCGTCATTAGCCACCGACATTGCACAGCTGCCATTGGTCGAAGGTGCAACGGGTATTGGCCTTGTCACCGCAAAACTTGATGGCAAGGGTCAGTACCTCACATCGATTGCGCCAGAAACCATTGAAGGAATTTGGAACATCGGATTGATTGATGCCGCTTATTCTGATCTTGCAACAGACAGTATTTTCATTTCTGAAAAAATCGCGAAGAAGAAAAGCTTCACAGAAGGAAGCACCATTTCTGCAATTTTTGCTGATGGGCAATCACGCACGCTCACTGTGTCGGGGATCTATATCAACAATGAAATTGGTGATTACATCTTGAACAAGGGTTTGATTGCTTCTACTTCTGTCGTCACATTCGATATTGGGGTGTACATCAAGTCTCGACCAGGATCTGATCAAAAAGAAGTTTTGTCATCATTAACCGCGGCTGTAAAGAAGTACGGACAAGGCGACTTGCTCACGAAACAGCAATACATCGACAAGCAATCAGGTCAGGTCAACCAATTGCTTGGCCTGATTTACGGATTGCTCATGCTGTCAGTCATCATCTCTATTGTCGGCATCATCATTACGTTGCTACTCAGCGTGTTCGAACGACAACGAGAACTGGCACTACTGCGTGCAGTCGGAATGACTCGCTCACAAGTGCGCACTACAGTCCGTTGGGAAAGCGTAATTACGTCATTACTCGGAGCAGTGATGGGCATTGTTCTCGGCATTGGCCTCGGTTGGGTCATTGTATTTGCCCTCAAGGATCAGGGGCTTACATCGTTTAAGTTGCCAGTAACGCCGACCATCGTCATCATGATCATGTCGTTCATCGTTGGTTTATTTGCTGCTATTTACCCTGCATGGCGCGCTACTCGAGTCAATATTCTCGATTCGTTAAACACCAACTGATATGACACCGCAATCAATGACACCCGAGATGCTTGCATTCTTGTCTGACCGTCATTTAGCCACCCTCACCACAATGCGCGCCGATGGCTCACCTCACGTGGTGCCAGTTGGTTTTAGCTACGATCACGATTCTCATACTGTGCGCCTCATCACGTTCGCATCAGCAGTGAAGTACAAAAATGCGTTGCGAGGTGGACGTGGCGTGGTGTCGCAAGTCGATGGCGGGCGATGGCTCACGCTCGAAGGTGTTGTGTGTGGCACGAACGATGCAGATCGCGTTGCTGCAGCAGTAACTGGCTACGCCGCGCGGTATCGCCAGCCAAAAGAGCGTGAAGACCGTGTGTCTATAGAAATTGCAGTCGACCGCGTAATGGGTCGGGCATAGCAATTACGAGGCAGTGCGATTTCGCAAGACATCGCCCACAAACTGAGTTGCAGCAGGATGTGGATCCATTGCCCGCGCAATGGGATCAGAATCGTCTCGTTCGGGGTATGGCTCAGAACCCACTTGGCACCCAGGGCACCAGTACACATTGCGTTCAGTGTTCGCGAGCGTAGTTACGCGAATAATGTCGCCACAGCGCGAGCATTTCTGACCATTGCGGCCATACACCGCTAAACCACCCGGAACATCGGGGGCAGTAATTCGAACGGGAGAATGTTGGTTCGCTCTCACATGACCTGCAGCAGTGAGCACGAGATCAAGGCAAGTTGATTGGGGCACATCACCCACATGAGCCCATGGGTGTACTCCACACGACCACAACGCTTCACATCGATACACATTGCCGATGCCAGTCATGACACGTGGGTCGAGCATTGCTTCTGCAACAGTGACATGGGGTTTGTCGTAATGAAATAGACGTGCAGCACATTCGTGCATGTCGGCTTCGGCTGATGCAATGTCGGGACCCACTCGACCCGAGTGCGGATGACGCGACTGGTGATATTGACGATATGTCTCCACAATGGGCGTGTTGAAAGCCACCGCAACCCATTCATCGGTTTCAATGATTGCCCGCGCAAGATGGCGGCGCTTCTTCCATTTTTGTCCTACGTGATACAAATGCCACTTGCCTCGGAGACGCAAATACGTATGCAGCACAATGCCATCATCGAAGATTATTTCGAGTTGCTTGCCATGGCTTTCCACACGTTCAATTGCTGAACCAATTTGTGGAGTAGGGCCGATGAGGCCAGGTGATTCGAAGCGAGAGATAGCTTTGCCCACTAATGCAGTTCGAAGCGCTGCAGCAGCTTTATATGTGGCGTCGCCCTCTGGCACACACCAAATCTAGTTCAGGGAAGTTGGCCGACTGAGGCAAGCGCTAATCGAATAAGCCGATCATGGCCACTCGTCATTTCGCGAATGACATCGTTGCTCACTGCCTGCTCTGGAGTGAACCATGCAAGGTCGAGAGCCTGCTGCGACGGATGACATTCTCCGGTGACTGGCACAACATAGGCCAGACTCACCGCATGATGGCGAGGATCGTAGAAACCAGACACTGCGGGATCGGTGAAGTATTCGACAACGGTGAACGGCGCAGGTTCGGGCGGTACGCGTGGCAAAGCCAATGGCCCCAGGTCTTTTTCGAGGTGGCGCATGAGAGCATCACGGATGCGTTCGTTCAGCATGACCCTGCCAGACACCACCATACGGCTGATACTGCCATCGGCGGCCTGGCGCAACAGCATGCCTACATGGGTGACAACACCATCGGGATCGACCCGCACGGGCACCGCATCGACATAGATGAGGGGCACTTGGTTGCGTACCATGGCGATTTCTTCAGGAGATAGCCACGCATTCTGTGTATCTGTCTTCTGGTCGCTCATCTCTGCGACATTACTACGGCTATTGCGTGGTGGCTATAGACCTCGGCAGTTTTTACCACTCGGTGGAAACATACTTTGTTTCCATAAAAGCAAGCAGGCCATCATGACCACCTTCGCGGCCCAAGCCCGACTGCTTTACTCCCCCAAAGGGTGCTGCTGGGTCTGACACCAGACCACGATTCAATCCCACCATGCCAGTTTCCAGCGCATTGGCTAATCGCAT
>WLEX01000083.1 GCA_009704065.1 Actinomycetota bacterium | reverse complement strand
TGGCTAGTGATGACGAGTACACACCAGTGGTTTTGATCTTCTTCTTCAAAACCTTTGCCAAGGCACGCTGAATAGAACTCACTGCAGGATGTTTTGTTCCTACTTTGAGAACAGCAAGATCTACGCGTCCCGCAAAGCCGATGGCATCCCAGGTTGCGCGATCGACAATTCCTGTGACAGGAAGTGATGCAGTGGTTTGGAATACTTTCACTGCATTTGCCGTGCCCGTTCCAAATTGACCATCAGTTACCAGTCGTTTACTGCCCTTTAGTGCAAGAACAGCGTTCAGTTTCTTTTGAATTGATTGCACCATCACCCCAGTGTTCTTTACCGCAAGAGGTAATCCGGGTATGAGGGCAGCTGTACTGGCGGTAATGGGAAGTAGGCCTTGTGCACGTAATGCATCGAGTTGTGCGCGGAGGAACAAAGCGAATTCAGCCTGGCCTGAGGTGTTGAGATGTACCCAGCAACACAGTGATGAGTTGTCGAACCAGCGCCATTGATTGGCTGCAGAACTCGCGGCATTCCAATCGATAATGGAAACGGCAGGGTTCGCAGCTGCTGCTAACAGTGCTGCATTCGACCTTGCATAACTGCGACTAGTAGATCGTGTGGACAAATTAACAAACACAATCCGCTGAATTGACTTACTGGTCAGTGCAGACATCATCTGTTGCACTTTGGCCTCGAAGGTATTGGGGTCATCGTTGTAGCCAAGTGCAACGACGGCGATAGCGGGTGTTTCGGTCGAGTTCACAATGCCCACACCATCGAGATCGAGTTGTGGTGGAGCAACAGTGAATAGGCAATCGGCCCCGGCCATCGCGCGGCCGGCACACGCTTGAAAATTCATCGCAGGATATGCGGGAGTTATGACGGTGGAAAACTCTGTTGTAATACTTTCTGCAACGGAATCACCGATGAACAACATGGAGCCAACGGGGGCAAGTGCAGTGTCTGATGCGGCAATAGGGGTGGCTTCAAACCAAGGTGCGTACAGATCGAAATCACCGCGGAATTGCCATCCGGTACGAGTGACAACGCCGGCACTTCCTGTAATCAGGACAGAGGTGGCATATCCATTCCAATCGCCACCGAGACCATCATGCGTGACTGCGATTGATAAAAACACTCCGATTGAGGGGTACTTCTTTTGCATCTCGGCGGCAGAAAAAATGCGGGTCCACGATTGCAAAATAGTGTCGGCAGCCAAGTCGCCATTATCAACTTGCGCCGGAAATTGTCCCCCTGCAGTACGGCCACCATTTGAAGACGTGAATTCAGTACGCACGATGGTGAGGTTTGAATCTTTGATTACATAGTTTGCGGTGTCGGTGACTGCAAGATCAGAACGCGGATCTTCAAGATTGAGAACCGACGGAGAACCAACTCCGCGCAACATTGCTCCGCTGTACACCTGGCAATCTTGCGTGTCGCAAGTTTTGGCGTATGAATAACGCGCCTCAGAGAGCGCGTAGCTGCGCGCCGCCACTGCTTGGGCACGCAAAGCATTAATGCCTAGACCGCCGGCTTGGTCTGCCCATCCAGCGGGCGATTCGCGTGGCACTACGCCGCGTACATATGCCTCTGTGGGAATGAGGTTGACATTGCGGTGGTTTCCGGATCCATCAGCCATGGCGCGAATGCCTCCGCGGTAATAGCGAATTTTTCCGCTCTTGTAGGTGCTGGTTGCAGCCTCACACACGCCGACAAGGTCGGTAGGGGCAACGGCAGTGGGCGAAGAACCGTTAGTTGTAGCAAAGTCGATAGGGCCAGCAACGTTGTCGCCAATTTGGGCAAAGCCGGAAGGTGCGGTGTTGGCGAGTGAACAAGTTGCGGTGGGTGATGCATAAATGTCGTACGTATTGCGCGCAACAGGAATGGCAACTAGTGCACCATATTTTTCTGGTTTCCCTGACCACGACAACGATGCATTGTCAGATACAACGCTGGTGGCATCGCCATCAAGATCGGTGAGTCGAACGCTCATCACGCCACCCGGTGCGGCTTTGTCATCGGTAGGCGTAAGCAATGCAAGTGTGCGGCCGCTGCCGCCGTAATAGAAGTTCAAAATGTCTTGCCATGTTGCGTTCAACTTGGTGGCCCACCCGAGTGCGCCAAACTGGCTGAGACCACGACCATGACCGTTGCCATGACCACGCACCACAATTCCGAGTGGGGGAAGAGTCTCTGCCGAAACAGTGTTTGCATGCTGGAACGGAAGCACCGAAACCACAAGGGCGGTAATGGCAATTACTCGCCGCATTGAAATTCGAGCCCGTGTCATAGATCCCTACGCTAGGGGGTCTCGGCTACCTCTGGGTGGCGATCGATCTCCTCTCGCTCTTGTATTGCAACGCCCACAAGAACTAATGCCATGCCAGCAAGGTCGAAACCCGATGGAGTCTGATTGAGGAACGCAAATCCGAATATTGCAGCGCATACGGGAAGCAACGCCAACATCACTGAAAAACGTCGAATGGGAATTCGTCTCATTGTTGTTTGATCGATGCCGTACCCAATGGCGTTGGAAAGAAGTCCTACCAATGCACAACCAAGAATTACATGCAGACTCGAAAAAGCTCGACCTGCATCCGCCGCTGCAAAAGGTGCAATGAGTATTCCGCCGAACAACAATCCGAGACCTAACCCAGCTACTCCACGATCGGCAAGTGCAACACGCGATCCCATCACGATGTAGCCAGCCCACATCACTGATGCAGCAAGAATGAATACAAGCCCGAGCGGCTCGCTACCAAGTTCCACTCCACCAAGTACGAGAACGCCAATGGCTGCACAGCCCAATGCCCACGTATTGCGGATTGAACGTGTACGTAACGCTGCCACGGTGATGGGACCAATGAATTCAATGGTGACGCCTTTACCTAGCGGTAGCCGATCGATAGCCAAATAGAAAAACATATTCATCAATGCGGTGGCAGTTCCGAATGCAGCAACCCACAACAAATCGTGACGAGTCCAGGCACGCCGAACATTGCGCCACGAAAATGCCATGAGGAACACAGAGGCACTGAGTACGCGAATCCATGCAACGGTGGCAGGGGAGACATCGTCGAATAATCGAACGGCAACAACTGCGCCGGTGTATTGCGCGGCCGCAGAGAGAATAAAGAAAACTTCAGGTGGCGCGGTGTCGAATATTTTGTCGGCGCGCGACCCCGTTGTGGCGGTCACTAGTGAAAGCTAATTAATTGAATAGTTCAGGATCTGTTGCGCAAATCTCTTGCCAGAGTGGCTGGAAGTGCATCCAACCGGTCATGGCGTTCCCTGCATTCTCGCGTGTGTACACAGCTGATTCGTGGGGGATGTGCTTTGGAGTTCCTGCTGCCATTGCGGCAAGTTGTGCTTGAGCACACCGCTCGAAGCACACAAACCAGAACACTGCCTCGTCGACACTGGCACCAACGGTGAAGTGACCATGATTTTGGTGAATGGCGGCACGGTTGTTACCGAATGCCTCGGCAAAATCGCGACCTGCTGCTTCTTCGAACACCACTGCACCACCGTGATCGGCAATGACGACATTGTTTTCGTAAAACGCACAGGAGTCTTGCGTGAGTGCGTCGAGCTTGATGCCGAGAGAACTGAATGCTTTTCCGTACACGCTGTGTGCATGAGCTGCTGCAATTGCATCGGGACGAGCAGTGTGCACTGCTGCGTGCAGAACATATGCCGCACGATTCACGCTGTGCTTTCCGTACACCACTTCACCATGGTGATTCACCAAGATGAGGTCAGACACCTTCATGTGGCGAAATGACAAACCAAGTGGATTCACCCAAAAGTGATCGGGGAACTCAGGGTCGCGCACCGTGATGTGCCCGGCAACACCTTCGCCAAACCCAAGGCGTCCAAAAATACGCAGTGCGCCTGCAAGGCGTTGCTTGCGATGAAGTCGTTCGGCTTCAACAGTGGCTCTGGGCGCTAAGTCTTCAAAACCGATGGTCGTGACGTCTTTGGGCGTGAGTGGAATTCCGTCGATGGAACGAGTTTCGGTTGGTGCATCTGGTGTGATGGTCATGGCCTCACAATACGCCACAATGGTGGTCATGGGAATAAGCCAGATACAGCCAGCACATATGGCAGCACCCGCTGCCAAATACGCCCACGCGGTCCAGGTCGATAACGCCTCGACACTGGTGTTCACCTCAGGTGTAGTGCCCACCATGCCCGATGGCACGGTTCCTCCGTCCCTCGAAGGGCAAACACGTGTGGTGTGGGCCAATCTGCTCGAAATTCTGCGCTCAGCAGACATGGGCATTGGCAATATCGCAAGCATCACCACCTACGTAGTGGCGGGCCCGACCCTCTCAAACGACCTCTCTCAGGTGATGGCTGTGCGTGACGAGGTCATGGGCGATCATCGCGCTGCAAGCACTCTGGTCACCGTTCCAGCCCTGGCACGAGCCGAATGGCTCATCGAAATCAGCTTGGTGGCTGCTGCCTAGACCCTAGGAATATGTGGCTTGCCATGGTGGCTCGTACGATTGACATCTATGGCTGAAGAAGTAAAGCGCACCGACTCTGGCATTGAAATTGCCCCCCTCTATTCGGAAGACAACTTGGCCAACTGGAATCCCGCATCACAGCTGGGATTACCAGGAAAGCCTCCGTACACCCGTGGCGTGTATCCCACGATGTACCGCGGCAAGTTGTGGACCATGCGCCAGTACGCCGGCTTCGGGTCAGCAGAAACTACAAACCAGCGTTTCAAGTTCTTGCTCGATGCTGGTCAGACCGGATTGTCCTGTGCGTTCGACTTGCCCACTCAAATGGGATACGACTCTGATCATCCTCGCAGCGAAGGCGAGATCGGCAAAGTAGGCGTTGCCATCGACTCTCTCGACGACATGCGCATGTTGTTGAAAGACCTGCCACTCGACAAAGTTTCCACCTCGATGACCATCAACTCAACCGGAGCCATCTTGTTGTTGATGTACGAATTGGTCGCCGAAGAACAAGGCGTTGCGTCCACAGAAATTAGTGGCACCATTCAGAACGACTTGTTGAAGGAATACATTGCGCGCGGAACATACGTGTACCCGCCGCGTCCTTCCATGCGTATCATCACCGACATCTTTGCTTATTGTGCAAAAAATGTTCCCAAGTGGAACACCATTTCGATTTCCGGATATCACATTCGCGAAGCCGGCAGTACAGCGGTGCAAGAAATTGCATTTACATTGGCAAACGCCATTGCGTATGTGCAAGCAGCAGTAGACGCCGGTCTCGATGTCGACGATTTCGCACCACGTCTTTCATTCTTCTGGAATGGTCACAACAACTTCTTTGAAGAAGTAGCCAAGTTCCGTGCTAGTCGCCGCATGTGGCACAAAATCATGACTGAGCGTTTTGGCGCAAAGAAAGAGTCGAGCAAGTTGCTGCGCTTCCATACCCAAACAGGTGGAAGCACGCTCACTGCTCAACAGCCTCTCAACAACGTGGTTCGTGTTGCTGTGCAGTCGTTGGCAGCTGTGTTAGGCGGAACACAAAGTCTTCACACAAACGGTTATGACGAAGCTCTTGGCCTCCCCACCGAAGATGCTGCACGTATTGCATTGCGTACGCAACAGATCATCGGATATGAAAGCGGTGT
>WLEX01000082.1 GCA_009704065.1 Actinomycetota bacterium | reverse complement strand
TGCGATCCAGTACTTCTTGATGATCAGTCAATGAACGCAGCAGTTGTTTCTGCAGTTGCTAACTCGTCGTCTCCTATTTTTGGTCGCGATGCCGACGAGATTCTTCAGGCATTAAATGCACAGGGTCGTCGTGGTACTGCACGCAGTCTTGACTTTGCATTGCAAACGGGCCCGTTTGGTTCTGCGTTTGGTGCAGTGCCGAATGGTTTGTCGCTCGACGTGTTGATTGCAAATCCTCACGGCGTAGACCTTGGTGCATTAGAGCCACGCATGCCCGACATGTTGCGTACGCCGAGTGGGCTTATCGAACTCTCTCCGCAAGTATTCATTGACGATTTGCAGCGTCTTGAAGCATCGATTGCATTAGTTGATGCTGATCAAATGTTGCTCGTGGGTCGTCGTGATTTGAAGTCGAATAACTCGTGGATGCACAACATCAAGGTGCTCACGAAAGGTGCACTTTCATGTACCGCACACATTCATCCAGACGATGCAGCACGTTTAGGTGTGGTCACCGGTTCACCGTTACGTATTGCCAGCCGTGTCGGACATATTGATATTCCTGCAGAGGTCACCGATGCAGTGCGTCAAGGTGTAGTCAGTGTTCCTCACGGTTGGGGACATGGTGTGACGGGTACACAGATGGCAGTCGCTGCTGAAAAGGCCGGTGTGAACTCAAATATCCTCACCGACGACCAGGTTCTTGACCCCTTGTCGGGAAATGCCGTTCTGAGCGCGATTCCCGTCACAGTTGAGCTGATTTCGGCCTAAAACTGGTTGTCCCCAGGGAAACAGGCTTGTGCACAGGTTGCCCACAGGCGCATCCACTGAAAAGAGTGGGTTTTCCCCTAAAACAATCCGAAATACACACCCATATCCACTTCCAATCCACAGGGTGACGGCCGTAGGTTCGGTGCAGCCCATCGCTGGGCAAAGATTTCTTGAAAGGGTCGTTGACAAGGGTGTAACTACAGTGCTGTAATCTCTCTACCGCTTGTGGGTCAACCGCATTTGGGCAGGGGGTACCTACAACATCTAGTGTTGCCGGTTCCACCGGCAGCCATATCCCTTTCGACACCCACAACACATACTGAGCACAGGAGTAGCCATGTCACTAGCACCAGATCGACTTTCTATAGGAATCGGCCGATTCTTCACCACACCAGGTGTGCACCCATATAGCGAAGTTGCATGGGAGAAGCGCGATTCACGCATCACCAACTGGCGCGACGGCACTGTTGCCTTTGAGCAGCTCGATGTTGAGTTTCCTGTCTCATGGTCACTCAACTCCACAAACATCGTTGCCCAGAAGTACTTCCGCGGCACTCCAGGAACTCCTGAGCGTGAGCACTCAATGCGTCAGGTCATCGACCGCGTCGCCGACACCATCCATACATGGGGTGTCGAGGGTGGTTATTTCGCCGACAATGAAGAGGCCGAGGCATTCCACGCCGAACTGAAGTACATCCTTGTTACTCAGCGCGCAGCATTCAACAGCCCCGTCTGGTTCAACATTGGTGTGAAGGGCGTGCCCCAGCAGGCAAGCGCATGTTTCATCCTTGCTGTCGAAGACAAGATGTCTGCAATTCTCAACTGGTACCGCGAAGAAGGAACCATCTTTAAGGGTGGCTCAGGCTCCGGTATCAACTTGTCAAAGATCCGCTCAAGTGCCGAACTCCTCGAAGGTGGCGGCACCGCTTCTGGCCCAGTGTCATTCATGCGTGGAGCCGATGCATCTGCCGGAACAATCAAGTCGGGCGGCAAGACACGTCGCGCCGCAAAGATGGTCATTCTTAATGCGGAACACCCCGACATTGAAGAGTTCATCTGGTGCAAGGTAAAAGAAGAGCGCAAGGCTCGCGTATTGCGCGACGCAGGTTTCGATATGGACCTCGACGGTGCCGATTCGTTCAGTGTTCAGTACCAAAACGCCAACAACTCAGTTCGTGTCACCGATGAATTCATGCATGCAGTGAAGGAAGATCGCGATTGGACCTTTAAGGCCGTCACCGATGGTTCACCTGTACGTACCATTCGTGCGCGCGATCTGTGGCGCCAAATTGCTGAAGCATCTTGGGAGTGCGCAGACCCCGGTTTGCAGTTCGATACCACCATCAACAAGTGGCACACATCTCATGCGTCAGGTCCCATCAACGGATCTAACCCATGTTCTGAATACATGCACATCGACAACTCAGCTTGCAACTTGTCATCTCTTAACTTGCTCAAGTTCCTCGACGACAACGATCGTTTCGATGTCGAGGCATACCGCCACGCCATCGAAGTCATGTTCACAGCACAAGAAATCCTTGTAGGCCGTGCCGACTACCCAACAGAAATGATCGGCGAAAACAGCCGTAAGTTCCGTCAGCTTGGTCTTGGCTATGCAAACTTGGGCGCATTGCTTATGGCGCTTGGTATGGCATACGACTCCGATGGTGGTCGCGCATGGGCAGCAGCTCTTACATCACTCATGACCGGACACGCTTATGCAACAAGTGCTCGAACTGCATGTCGCATGGGTCCACACTCTGGTTTTGCCGAGAACGAAAAGTACATGCTCAACGTATTGCGCATGCATCGTGATGCTCACAGTGAAATCCTCAACATGTCTCAAGTACAAGACGATCTCTTGTACGCCGGCATGGAATCATGGGAAGCAGCTGTTCGCGATGGCGAAGAGTACGGCGTGCGTAACGCACAGGCCACTGTGCTTGCACCAACCGGCACCATTGGCCTCATGATGGACTGCGACACCACTGGTGTCGAGCCAGACCTTGGTCTTGTGAAGTTCAAGAAGATGGTGGGAGGCGGCTCAATGAGCATCGTCAACCAGACCATTCCTCGCGCACTTCGTCGTTTGGGGTACAACCCTCAGCAAGTCGACGACATCGTTGCCTACATCGACGAGAACAAGTCGATCCTTGGTGCACCACACATCGAATCAAGCCACCTCGACGTGTTCGCTTGCTCAATGGGAGACAACACCATTCATTACGAAGGTCACGTACGCATGATGGGTGCTGTGCAGCCGTTCTTGTCCGGCGCAATTTCAAAGACCGTCAACATGCCTGAAGATGCAAGCGTGGAAGACATCGAGAAGTTGCACATGTTGTCATGGGAACTTGGCATCAAGGCTGTTGCGATCTATCGCGACAACTGCAAAGTGGGCCAGCCGCTCAGTGCAACCAAGAAGGCCGACGACACCACCGACGCAGACAAGACCGACGCAGCAACGCAAGTTATCGAGCGTGTTGTAGAAAAGATTGTTACTCAGCCAGTACGTCAGAAGTTGCCACGTTCACGTCGTGGACGTACCTTCGAGTTCCGTGTTGCTGATTGCAAAGGTTTTGCAAACATCGGTGAGTACGAAGATGGTCGCCCTGGCGAAATGTTCCTCACAGTCTCGAAGCAGGGTTCAACCCTCTCGGGCATCATGGACGCATTCGCTAAGTCAATCTCGTATGGCCTTCAGTACGGAGTGCCATTGCGTGCCTTCGTCGAGGCGTTCACCAACATGCGTTTCGAACCAGCCGGTATGACCGACGATCCAGATATCCGTATGGCTTCATCCATCATGGACTACCTGTTCCGTCGCTTGGCACTTGAATACATGACATACGACGAGCGTGCCGAACTTGGCATCTTCTCTCGTGATGAGCGTATTCAGCCAACACTTCCTGGTGTTGAAGAATCGGTAATCGAGACCTCAAATGGCAACGAACTTGCAACCGATCCAAAGTCGGTGCAGTCAGTGTCAGAGTTGGTCACACAAATCGAATTGGGAATTGCTCCAACAGCACCCATCTCTGATCATTCAGCCCCTCAAGGAATAGTTCGCCACAGCGATGCACCAATGTGCATGCTCTGTGGTGTACAGATGCAGCGCGCCGGCTCATGCCACGCGTGCCCATCATGTGGTTCCACCAGCGGCTGTAGCTGATTTCGTGCGGCGCTCGCGTCGCTAGAACGTAAAGGACCCCGGGCTGTGGCTCGGGGTCCTTTTTTGTCCATCACATCGGCTGGGGTAGTTGGTTACTACGTGCCTTACTATTGGTTCCCTATGACCCGCAGCTTCGATACAACAGATACAAACGTCGTGACCACCGCTGGTGGACAGCGAGTTCATGCTGGCCATGCAGCACAAAGTGAAGTGCTGACTCCAGGCTTCACAGAAGTGCGCAAGGGAGTCTGGAACTTCGTAGGTAACGGATTATCGAACCAGTCGTTCATCGAAGCACCAGAGGGCATTATTGCAATCGACACCGGTGAATCGATTGAAGAAATGCGTGAGGCATTGCGCCGTTTACGTGAGATTACATCGGCACCTATTGCGGCCGTTATTTACACGCACTTCCATTATGTGGAAGGTACGAAAGCCATTCTGCAAGAAGGCAATCATGTATCGCCATTGCCGATTTATGCACACGAAAAAGTAAAGGGCAACAAGGCGCGCACACTCGGTGAAATCTCGCCGGCCTACGCGCGCGGGCTTGTAGAACAGTTTGCCATTGTGATGCCACTTGAAGGTCCCGATGCCACCGTCAACGTTGGTCTTGGATATTTCTACAAGAACCCTGCACATGCGCCGTACACGCCTGGCTATGTCGATGCGACTCATTTACTTGGCGCACGTGATTCACTCACGATCGCTGGCTTGAAGGTAGAGACAGTGCACTCGCCAAGTGACTCGGACGATTCGGTGAACTTCTATTTCCCTGAAATCGGCACCTGTATTCACAACTCTGTGTGGCCAGTGCTCTTCAACGTATTTGCAATTCGTGGTGAGGAGTATCGCGATCCTCGCGTTCTGATTCCTGGAATCGACAACATCATCAAGTGGGCACCTGAGTATTTGGTTGCAACACATGGCCCTGCGCTCACTGGAAAAGACAACATTCGTGAAAAGGCCACGCGCTATCGCGATTCGATTCAATTCATGTGGGATCAAACAGTGCGCGGCATCAACAAGGGTTGGACCACAGATGAGATTGCATCACGTGTCACATTGCCATCTATGTATGACGTCGACTATCTCACGTCGGAGCGCTATGGCGTCACCGAGCACCATGTGCGCCAAATCTTTATGGGAATTCGTGGCTGGTTCGATGGCGATGAATCAAAGTTGTTCCCCACGGAACCAACGGAGCGCTATGGCAAGCTCATCGCTGGCTTTGGCGGTAGGGCAGAAGTGGCTGCACAATGTGAAAAGGCGTTGGCAGAAGACGACATTCGTTGGGCTACCGAACTCGCGACATGGTTAGTGCGTTCCGAAGGTGCAACTGTCGATGAAAAGGCCTTACTCGCGAAGTGCCTGCGTGTGATTGCCGAACGGACACCTGCGGCCAACATTCGTAACTGGGCAATTACGCGCGCTCGTCATCTCGATGGCTCATTCCCGATGGATCGTTTTATGGTGCATAACTTCAATCCGAAGTTCCTCGCCGAGTCTTCAGCATCTGGCATTGTGCACACGCTTCGCGTATTGGTAGATCCCGACAAGATTGAAGGAATGAACCATCACATTGCATTCACCGTGGGTGATGAAACATGTGGACTTCATGTTCGTAACTCAGTGGCCGTTCCTACCGATGGCTGGGGAGCACAAAGCTTGGTCACTATGTCACGAGAGAAATTCATGGGCGTAGTGTCTGGGCGTTTGCCATGGAGCGAAGCGTTCGCTGCGGGCGACATCAAGGTGTCGGGTGATGCATCTTCAGTAGATCAATTCCGATTGTCGCTCGACAACAAGGGATTTGCTGGCTGA
>WLEX01000081.1 GCA_009704065.1 Actinomycetota bacterium | reverse complement strand
CTGTCGTAATAGTGCCAGCAAGGCCCAGTCCGTTAATGGCCGACACAAGACTTTCGCCACGCGAGATAGTGCGGTTCACAACCACCACATGAGAGCCTCGCCGCACCAGTGCCAACGCAATCGATCGCGCAGTTCCTCCGGCACCAAGAAGAACTACTTGTGTACCAGCAAGAACAACATGACCCTGCTGCTCCAGAGCATCACAGCAGCCATCACCATCAGTGTTGTAACCAACCGATCCTTCTGCAGTGAAAGCAATGCAGTTGACCGCTTGGAGAAACGCCGCATCGCTACTGAGTTGGTCGACATGCCGAATCACATCTTCTTTCAATGGCATAGTGACAGACACCCCAATGACGCCGCTTTCACGCATAGAACGAAGCGTGGTTTGCAACTGCGCCGTTTGGCACTCAACTGCGCTGTACTCACCGAGTCTTCCCGACGAAACAAAAGCTGCTGCATGGATTGCAGGTGACAAGGAATGCGAAACGGGAGAACCAATAACAGAAGCAATCACGCTCATGGCAATATTCCTGCAGTTTTCGCCTTTTCTACATTCGCTAAATGTTGTTCGTACGTAGTGGAAAAAGCGTGACGACCCGTGTTGTCTGCCAACACATAGTAGAGATACTGGCACTTCACGCCAGCAGCCAAACCTGCACAAGCTTCGTCGCTGGCCTTTGGTGAACCAGAGGGTGCAAGAGCAGCCTGAATTGATGCTTTACCTGGATTAGCTATGGGTGTTGGAGGAAGTCCGGCGTACATATACGTGTTGTATGGCGTATCGGTAGCCTTCATCTCGGTCCATGACATTGCTGGGTCTTGACCGTATTTCACGGATGCATCAATTTCGAGTTTCATTTTTGCCGCGAGCCTGTTGTAGATCACTTGAGCAATCTTGGCGCGATCTTCAGGAACCTTTGCTTCTCTCTCAATGAGGGAAGCAACGATTAAAACCTCATACGGAGTGAACCCACGTGTCTTTGCGCCCGAAACGAGATCTACTTGTTTTGCCACTCGCTGCATCATGGTGACTAATCGACCAACAACACGAGCTTCATTATCGTCGCCCGAAATTTGATACGTATCAGGGAAAAGAAGACCTTCGAGATTGGTATTGCCTTTGGGCGACAAATCAGACACCACGGAACCGTCGGTTGTCGCTGTCAGGAAATCGGCAGGAGTCATAAAGGTCATTTTTTGAGCCAGTCGCTCCCCCATTTGCGCCACCGACATTCCTTCAGGGAAGGTCACTGAAATAAAAGTTTGCGCGGGTGGCGTAGCAAGAGCCTGCAAGATGGACCCTGCATTATCGCGAGGCTTCAAGGAGTAATACCCAGGAACCAGTGTGATGGAATCTCTTGTACTCGCATACCATCTGAATAGTGTCGCGTTACTAATGATTCCGGCAGCATCTAATCGACCCGCCACTGAACTAACTGTGTCTCCCTCTTGCACAGTGAAGTTCACTGCCACACCGGGTTCTCCTGATGGATTTAAGGAATGTATAACCCACCATCCCGAGGCACCTAACAACAAAATTGATGCCACCACCACAATGACCATGAGCCGCAGAGGTCCTTGAAATTGTTCAAATGACCGAGGAACTGACTCGATCGAGTCGTTACTCAAGCCCGTTACGTTGTCCCACGGGTCTTCGTGCCAATCGTTTGGTAGCAGCGGATCACTCATAGCGAACCTTGATGACGCCGAGTATCGAGCCACGATTGCAAAATAACTGCAGCGGCAACTTTGTCGATAACGCCACGACGCGTCTGAGCATTCATATTGCGTTCCATCAACACTCGATCCGCTTCAACTGTTGAACGGCGTTCGTCGTGAACATGTATAGGCACGCCCACCACCGTAGCCATACGTTCAGCTTCTTTTCGTGCAGATTGCGCAGCCGATCCTTCGGTGCCATCCATATTGAGTGGAAGCCCAATCACAATTGCTTCAATCTCTTCTTCAATGACAATTTTTGCGATGTTGCGATGATCGCCACCCATCGATCCACATCTCTTCAACACAGAGTGAGGTGTTGCAATTGTGCCGCTGCGGTCTGACGTAGCAAGCCCAATTCTCTTTGAACCTAAATCGATACCGAGTGCCCGCACGAGATTATTGCGCCGAACCAACCACAGCTGCAGCTGCTGCACGAGCTAAATCGAGTGCTGCATCTATCGCTTCAGTGTTCTTGCCACCTGCAGTAGCAATGTCGCCTTTACCGCCACCGCCACCACCGACAGCCTTTGCAGCATCCTTAATAAGTTCTCCGGCTGTACCTGGCATAGCCGCAGTGATTGCAGAAACCAAGGTCACCCCGCCAGTGTCGGTGATACCGCCAAGGACTACTGCAGTGACTGAAGCAATCTGGCGCACTGCGATTGCTAAATCTCGTACATCTCCAGCACTCATTCCGTCGACGCGCGCAACGACAACACCGTTCACAGCAGCCTTTGCAAGTTCGCCTGCTTGTCCCGTCGCAAGTTTGGCACGAAGAATTTTAAGTTCGTCATTTGCTGCCTTCAAGTCGTCGAGGCGCTTCATCACTCCCGCCAACGCCTCATCAGGTCGAGTACCAACGGCCTGTGCAACATCGGCCAAGATGGCGTCATTACGCTGCATATACGCAACAGCATTTTCTCCTGTGACCGCTTCAATACGGCGAAGGTTTGAACCAATGGACGACTCGCCGATGATCTTGATGGCACCAATGTCACCCGTGGCCGACACATGTGTTCCACCACACAGCTCGGTAGATGCTCCGGCTTTCAATACGCGAACTACATCTCCGTATTTGTCGCCAAAGAATGCAATTGCGCCTGCTGCCAATGCCTCTTCCTTTGAAGATTCCGTGGCACTCACCGGCGCATTCAGTAGTACTTGCTGATTAGCAAGTTGTTCGATTTGCATTATCTCTTCTGCAGTGACGGCATCATAATGACTGAAGTCGAATCGCAATCGATCGGGCGACACCAAAGAGCCTGCTTGCTTCACATGTTTTCCAAGAACAGTACGCAAAGCCCAATGAAGCACATGAGTTCCCGTGTGGTTACGGCGCGTAGCAGTGCGAGCACCCACATTGATAGTTGCAGTGACACCTGAACCATCGACTGGCATGCCAGACACAATGGTGCATACGTGGCGACGTAATCCTGGCAATGCAAAATTGGTGTCGACAACTGATAACTCAAACGATGGTCCCACAATCGTTCCGGTATCTCCCGCTTGACCGCCGCTCTCTGCATAGAAAGGTGTGTGGTCGAGGAATACTTCTACCTGATCGTCATCACCTTGGATAACGGCCAGAATTGTTGCCTCTGCAGTGTCGTGCACGTACCCGACAAAATCGGTAGTGCCATGAGTTTCCATTACTTCGCGGTATTCCTCTACGCGGTCACCATCGACCCGTCCGGTTTTGCGTGCATCTTTTGCACGGGTACGTTGTTCGTTCATTGCTGTTTCGAATTCGGCAATGTCTACTTCTACACCGCGTTCTCCAGCAATCTCTTGCGTGAGTTCCAAAGGGAACCCGTACGTGTCGTGTAACAAAAATGCCGAAGTACCAGACAATTTCTTTGAATCTCGCGAAAGGTCATCTTCGAGAATTCCAAGACCAGTTTTCAGAGTGTGACGGAACCGTTCCTCTTCTTTGGTGATGACACCAAGAACAAAATCGCGATTCTTTGCCACATCGGGATAAGCATTTGCCATGACGTCGATAGCAGTATTCGCAAGTGCCGGCATTACCAATTTTTCAGTGCCTAATAGATACGCATGGCGCACAGCGCGACGGATGATGCGACGAAGTACATATCCGCGATTCTCATTACTAGGAAATACTCCATCGTTAATGAGCATGGCTGCGGAACGGGCGTGTTCTGCCAGCACCCTCAAGCTAAAACTATTGCGATCTTCGTAATCGCCAATTTTGTAATGGGCACCTGTTGTTGATTGCGCTTGTTCGATGATGGGATACAACACATCGGTTTCCCACACGCTGTCGACACCCTGCACTAAAGCAAGGATGCGCTCGAGTCCGGCGCCGGTGTCGATGCTTGGTTTCGGCAATGGTGAACGAGATCCATCGGGGGCTTGGTTGTATTGCATGAACACCAAGTTCCAAAATTCCATAAAGCGATCACCAGTGGGATCGTTAGCAGGTCCACCATCGGGCCCAAAAGCAGCACCGCGGTCGATATGGATTTCAGAACACGGCCCACATGGACCGGTATCCCCTGCTTGCCAGAAGTTGTCTTTATCACCAAGACGTTGAATGCGATTCATGGGTACGCCCACTTGCTCGTGCCACATGGCTTCGGCTTCATCGTCTGATTCATGAACCGTGATCCACAAGCGGTCACCATCGAAGCCGAATACTTCAGTGACAAGTTCCCATGACCAGGGAATGGCATCGGATTTGAAGTAATCACCAAAACTGAAGTTGCCCAGCATTTCAAAAAACACCAGGTGACGCTTGGTGCGTCCTACTTCATCGAGATCGTTGTGCTTTCCCCCAGCACGAACACATTTTTGGACTGTGACTGCCCTGCTGTACGGCGCCACTTCATCACCCATGAAATATGGCTTGAAGGGCACCATCCCTGCAACCGTGAACAGCAGGGTGGGGTCATGTGGAATCAGACTCGCCGAGGTGACTGGCGTGTGTCCACGGTCGGCAAAGAAACCTGAGAAAGCGCCGCGCAAAGCGTCGGCGGAACGAGGGATGCCAGTGGAAGATGCCATGAGTGCACCATCTTACCTATGGCGCATACGCAGACAGGGAGAGTTATGAGGCTCGATACTTGGCAATGCCAAGTTGGATAAGAGAAACAACCTTGTTGACTACCGCAGTCAATGAATGAATCGCCGCGTCAGCAATATTGGCAGGGGTCATTCGGTCGGCCAGAGATGTCATTGTTTTCTTCAACCAAGACATCCCGGTGATTCCCGCAACGGCGCCCAATAAGAACCAGAAAAATCGCCGAATCATGACGCAGATACGAGGTTATTCAGAGGTGCCACGAGGACCACGGTAGTACCTGACGGGAGAAAGTCCCAGCGGGTGAAAAGTGGGCGGTTCTGCCGTGGTGGATGGAGCCTGTCCGGTGCGTCCTTCGCGCACATCGGCAAGAGCTGCCCCAATGGCCTCGGTCACGCTTCGGCTTTTGGGAGCTAGAGATAAATAGACGACTGCATGGGCCAAGTTGTGTTGAGCCTCTGGCAGCCCGACTCTCTCCAGAACGTCTGCTGCAGCACTCGCAATCAAGAGCGCATGTGAGTCGGCCATACCAACGTCTTCGCTCGCAAAAATCATCATGCGGCGAACAATGAACCGAGGATCTTCCCCGGCATCTATGAGCCGAGCGAGCCAGTGCAATGCAATATCGACCTCACCAGCACGCATTGATTTAATGAATGCAGAGATGATGTCGTAGTGATCGTCACGTCCTAGCCTCGAAACACTTGTATTTAGCGCAGTCGTGGCGATAAGCAAAGTGACATGTTTGTCGGCGGCCAACGCACATGCAACTTCAAATGCAGTGAGTGCCTGTCGCGCATCTCCTGTGCATCGTTGTGCAATTAGTTCCAAGGCCTCGATATCAGCAGTTACTTCTTCAAGCACAAGGGCACGATTCAAAAGAACAACAATCGCTGCCGAGTCGACAGCCTTCAACGCGAAAACCGAAGAACGACTTCGTAACGCCGGATTAACAGAGAAGGCAGGATTCTCTGTTGTAGCGCCAACCAAAGTGACAAGACCACTCTCTACCGCATGTAACAGAGCGTCTT
>WLEX01000080.1 GCA_009704065.1 Actinomycetota bacterium | reverse complement strand
TGCTTTATTCCACCGACCAGAACTATTGATTCTCGATGAACCAACTTCTGGTGTCGATATTCGTACTCGACATGAAGTGCTTCACTTGTTAGCCGACCTTCACGACGATGGTGTTTCGATTGTGTTGACTACTCATGATCTCAACGGATTGGCAGCGCACTTGCCGCGACTGGTTTGCATCAATAAAGAGATAATCGCCGACGGTTCGCCTCTCGACGTCTTGACATCGGAAGTTCTTGAACGCACGTACGGAGCTCCGATGGAAGTATTGCAACACGAAGGGATGCCCGTTGTGCTCGACCATGGTGGAACCGATGTGGCCCGACGCCTAGGTGGATTGCAATGATGCTCGCTGGACTACTCACGCCATTTCAGTATCAGTTTTTCTCTAACGGCATCATTGTCGCCACTATCGCCGGGGCATTGTGCGGGTTGCTTGGTGTGTTTGTTGTATTGCGTGGCATGAGCTACATCGGTCATGGCCTCTCGCACGCTGTGTTCGGTGGCGCAGCGGCGTCTGCCGTCATGGGAATCAATTTCTTCGTAGGTGCCGGTATCTGGGGTGTCTTTTCAGGAGTGCTTATTGGCCGCATTGCGCGCCGCAGGCTCATCGGTGCTGATGCTGCCATCGGTGTGGTGACTACCGCATCATTTGCACTCGGTCTTGCGTTGTTGAATCGTTATGGGCAAGCGAAGAAGAGTATTGAAGCCGTGCTATTCGGAAGTGTGCTCGGTGTGCAAACCATCGACATTGTTGCAGTCTCTTTGGTAGCAATCGCAACCGTTGTATTGGTAGTGATGTTTTATCGTGCTTTGTTGTTTGCAACATTCGACCCAGAAGTAGCCGAAGTGAGTGGCGTGCGTGTGCAGTGGGTCGAGGCCATGCTTATGGTTATGTTGTCGCTGACCATTTTGGTCACTATGCGAGTGATCGGCACGTTGCTTATCTCTGCACTGCTTGTTATCCCTGCATCTATTGCTCGAATGCTCACCAATTCATTCGCACGAATGTTGTGGATTTCGCCCATCATTGGTGGTGTGTCTGCCGGGTTTGGAATGTACTTGTCGTACTTTCTCGACACTTCAGCAAGTGCCACCATCATCCTTACTGCCACCGTTGTGTTTATCGCGGTGTATATCGCCACTGGTATCCGTGGACGTACGCGCATCGCGCACATGCACCATATTTAGTTCGGCAGATTCCATTCGACGCCGCTCGGAGTATCTCGTACTTCGACACCTAATTCGAGAAATGCATCTCGAATGACATCGGATAAATCGAACCGCTTCTCGGCACGTACGGTTGCCCGCACTGCAAGCATCGCCTCGACATAGGGCGAAACAACTTCGCGAGGGTCGCGTACACCGCTGACTGCCGCATCACCCAGTTGGCTAATCATCGAGCGCAATGTTGCACGACACCGATCGAGAACGTCGCTTTGCAAAGTATCGACTTGCCAGTCGACGATTGCTTGTTCAAGAGCTAGGGCTGCACGTACTGCGCCTTCTGCATCACGGTTTTTCATGGCAGTTTCGAATTGCTGCGATGTGAGCGCCAGAGATTTGTCTAATGAAGGAGTTCCGTTGTCGCTGGCATCAGAGGTGGCGTCATCGTTGACAGTTACTTGAGTGGCGTTTGCCTGATTCTGCGCAGGAGCAGAGCCATCGAGAAGCGAAGAAGGATCTTGTAGAAGCGAGAGTGGGATGACCGCACCGGTGGGGTACGTAAATGATTGAGATCGCAGACGAATAGTGACCATGCCATTGCCGACTACCGAGCATTCACCGGTATCAAGGTTGATAATGAGACCTGTATGTTCGTCGACACCTAATACATATGTATCGATGTCGAGTAGCGATTCAAATACCTGTAGGCGAGCTTCACCCAAGTAGCAAAAACGAGTGTCGTGATTAGCTCCTTCAGTGTTGTCGTAATGGGGAATCAGTGCAGCATTGATTCCGATGCTGCCCAAAATATCGAGACCCTCGAGACGTTGCACGTCTTGGCCCACTTTGTACACCTCGTAGACCGGAACAGTTGCTTTACCCAATGTGAGCGCGGCTGCTGATGCAAAAGTAACGGTGCCACCCGTTGCCAATTTGTCGGTAATGATGCGAGCAACACCAGTGTTGTGCCATTGACGTAATGCGTAAGTGGGTGACCCAGGTCCGGCAAAGATGTAATCGGCATCAACAAGTGATCGAAGCCCGCGCTCTACTTGTACGGGATCAGCGGGTAGGTGAGTGTCGTGCAGGCGCACAAGCCCGGCAATATTGATATCGATATTGATCGATGTGCGGAAGTACTCAACGGCTCGTGCCGCCAATTCGGGGGCATTTTCTTGGAAGCCATACGGAGTGTCGAGAACAACTGCTTTCACGGGCTTTGGTAGCTGTGCAGTGAGTGTGCGGTGCGTAGTGACCATGGTGGGTGCTGTTTCACCAGAACCCATGATGGCAAGGATGCGGGGAAGACTCATGAGAAGAAACCTGACGTGATGGCGTCGTTCACAACAGACGCGAATCGTTCAGGAAATTGCGCGTGAAGATCGTGATCGGCTGGATCAAACCATTCAACCTTGCCCTTGCGTAATTGCGCAACAGCATTGTCGAGCTGTACTCGTTTGGTACGCGTGTGTTCATCATCTCCGCGCGTTGCTGGCGTAAACAAAATGGGAACTTCAATCTCAGACCACAGTTGTGATGGAGTGTGCTCCCATAGACCCAAGAGAACTTTGAGGTGGTTAACAAGAGAAAGGTGTGGGCGAATAGTGCCATCGGACAACAGTTCCATGTTGTGCATTTGGCCGTCGATAGCTTCGTCGCTCCAGTCGGGGTGCGAACCGCGAATATACGAACGCAATTTCTCGTACGACAATCCAGCGAGTGCTGGGGGGCTCAAGACGCGCTTGCACTCTTCCCACTCGGGAAATGCATGCGATAACTCAATTGTTCCGCCATCGACTGCAACGACTCCGCGAATGCGGTCGCCAAAGCGATGTGCGACTTCGACCACCACATTGCCACCCCATGATTGACCAATAATGAGAGGACGGTGCCACTTCGCATTGCGATCCTCGAGTGCGGTCAACATGTCGGCCACATCGGCGGCAATCTCGGCCATGCCGTATCCGCTATCGGGCTTATCGCTCAAGCCATGACCACGCTGATCGATGGCGATGACTGCATGTCCCATCTGCGTGAGAACTCGTGCGGGGCCGTCCCAGAGGCGGGCATTAGAGGCAAGACCATGAATAAGAAGGATGGGAATGCCCGGAGCCTCGTTGACAGGAGTCCACTCGAGGAAACGCACGTGAACCCCATCGGGCAAGCGGATCTGAGAGGAGGTGGGCTCAATGTTCACATCTCTATTGTCGCACCATCAATCAAAAACCCCACGGGAATGTCCTTGGAATCGCAGTGGCGCCCGTCGCCGTTCTAGGGTTGTAAAACGCATTCAAGGGGGAAACCATGAAGTTGTCAATGGGAATCAATTATTCCGGTGGATTTAAAGAAGCTGTCGACCGTGTTGTCGAATTAGAAAAAGCTGGTCTCGACCAAGTGTGGATTGCTGAGGCATACAGCTTCGACGCAATTTCACAGGTGGGTTACCTTGCCGCCAAAACAAATCGTGTCGAAATTGGTACTGGCATCGTGAACGTGTATTCACGAACTGCTGCCCTTATGGCGATGACGGCTGCTGGTTGTGACTTTGTCAGCGATGGTCGCTTCATACTTGGACTTGGTGCATCTGGTCCTCAGGTTATTGAAGGGTTCCATGGTGTTCCGTACGAAAAGCCAATGCAACGCATCAAGGAATACATCGACGTGTGTCGCAATGTGTGGGCGCGTGAAGCACCACTTGAATACCACGGCAAGACCATCGACATTCCTTTGCCCGCAGGCCAGGGAACTGGTCTTGGTAAGCCACTGAAGATCATCAATCATCCTGTCCGCAAAGACATCCCCATTTGGTGGGCATCGTTGAAAGACAAGAGTGTTGAGGCCACGGCGGAAATGGCTGACGGTTGGTTGCCTATCATGTTTTACCCAGAGCGTTATCACAACGTATGGGGCGATCAATTAAAGGCGGGCCTAGCTAAGCGTGATCCATCACGTCCTCGTCTTGAGATTTCAGCTGGCGGCATGCTTGCTATCGATGATTCACTCACGGGCGATGCTCAAAAGAAGATTCTCGACATGGCACGACCCAACATGGCTCTCTATGTCGGCGGCATGGGAGCGCGTGGCAAAAACTTCTACAACGACATTTGTCGCGATTACGGCTTCGAAAAAGAAGCAGTCGACATTCAAGACTTCTACCTCGATGGCAAAAAGGATGAAGCAGCCGCTGCCATTCCTCACGAGTGGATCATGAACGCGAACCTTGTTGGCTCAACTGGCTTCATTAAAGAGCGCGTTGCTGCATTCAAGGAATCTGGTGTCACGGTGTTGTCGGTCAACCCAGTTGGTCCGGACCCTGTTGGCCAAATCGAAAAACTCCGCGCAATTATCGACGGCTGATCATGTCGATTCTCACAGTCGACAATGTTGCCCCTGGTTGGGAACTGGTGCGTGAGGAATTTCTTGCGCATCTAGCCTCTGGCATGGATCGCGGCGCAAGCATCGCAGTGTGTCACAAGGGTGATCTTGTTGTTGACCTCGTAGGTGGTTCACGCGACAAAGAAGGAAATATCCCGTACGACGCCGACACATTAAATGTTGTGTTCAGCACCACCAAGGGCATTGCTGCTCTTGTTGTTGCAATGTGTGTTGAACGTGGACTTGTCGACTACAACGAGAAAATGGCGACCTACTGGCCTGAATTTGCGGCCAAAGGTAAAGGCGATCTCACGGTGGCACAAGTACTTGCGCATCGCGCAGGTGTGTACACCGTTGAAGGCCCTATCGCATTGGAAGAAGCACTCGATTGGGAAACCATCACATCGAGGTTGGCAGATACCGCACCGTTCTTTGCACCAAACTCAACGCACGGATATCACGCACTCACATACGGCTGGCTCGCAGGTGAATTAGTGCGTCGCGTCACCGGTCGCAGTATTGGTGATTTTGTGGCTTCGGAAATTGTTGCGCCGCTGGGTGTTGATTTCTGGATAGGGCTGCCTGAAGACCAAGAACATCGTGTTGCACATCTCATGGCGCATCCCATTCCAAAGTTTCCGCCCGATATCGCCAAGTTCATGAACGACTTTGGTGGCCCAGGTTCTGAAGCGGCAACAGCCTTGTCGCTAAACGGCGCATTTGGTCCTGGTGCATTCAATAAGCGTGAGGTGCACGCTGCGCAGATTCCCGGAGCAAATGGCATTTCCAATGCAAAGTCACTTGCCACTATTTATGCCGCAGTCATTGGCGAAGTGAACGGTGTGCGGTTGTTGGGTGAAGACACATTGCGTAAAGCAACAACATCTGAAACACCAGTTGGTGAAGTTGATCGAATTCTTGGGCGCGAAACAGTGTTTGGCAAGGGCTACATGTTGCATAGCGATCGCAATAAGTACGCAGGTCCTGGCAGCTTCGGACACGATGGTGCCGGTGGTTCGGTTGCGTTTGCACAACCATCACGTCAACTTGCGATGTCGTATGTGATGAACACCATGCTCACCGTGTACGACGAAGATCCTCGCCGTTCGGGTTACATCAACGCTGCCGTGAAGTGTGCAGATTCCGTCGGATAGACGAAGTTGCTGCGATATACAACGCCGATGCCACTGCTGCGGCGCCCGCAAAGATAACAATGGTGCTGCGCACGCCAAGTAACTGAGACACACCACCTGCCATCAGGCTGGTGCAAGCAATCATCGTGTTCA
>WLEX01000008.1 GCA_009704065.1 Actinomycetota bacterium | reverse complement strand
GCAGCTACTTCAACTGGTTCTGAAAACGCTCTCACTTCGTCAAGCAAAGGTATTACGGTCCAGTTGGTCGCTGCTGACGGTGCAAAAATTGAAGTCACCACCACCAAGGATGCACCATCTTTTGAGATTCGTA
This sequence comes from Actinomycetota bacterium, assembly GCA_009704065.1. GTDB lineage: Bacteria > Actinomycetota > Acidimicrobiia > Acidimicrobiales > Ilumatobacteraceae > UBA2093. The sequence goes on along the minus strand of WLEX01000008.1, from coordinate 14,583 downwards.
CAAGTGAAGCTCCCGGTGGGTCGTCTGGAGCTAAGTACGAAATAGCAAAGCAAATAGGTAACAATCTCATTGAAACGACAGTGGTAAAGACTGACGGAACAAAAGTAGTGAAAACTGAAGCGGGTGTTTTAGATAATAAGAAAGCAACGGCTGAACTGGTGCCAGAACTTGCATCAGCTGCAACTAAGGGTGACTTGCCGCCGGCAGCGCAGCGAGATTTTTCTATTGTTGAGCAACAAGCACCCCCTCCAGACCCTCCCTCCGAGTCGGCCGTGATGAGCTTTGCAATGGTGAACCCGCAAGAACCATTGGCAACTCTGAATGATGTTCAACCGGGCGGGCCAATCGCTGTGCAATATTCAGGATTTAGACCAAGTGAATGGGTGCAACTGGTTGTTGCCTCTACGCCGCGGGTGTTGTCGACGGTCAAAGCCGACGGCGGTGGAACCGTGCGAATTACTGCAACCTTGCCCGATGATCTTGAGGAGGGTGATCACTCTTTAGCTATTTATCGACCTTCACTAAAGGCGGGGATGAGGCAGCCGTTCCGGTACCAAAAACCATTAGTGACTACATCAACTTCAACAACTACTACAACTATTCCAAAAACAACGACAACGACCTCAACTACTACGTCGACTATTCCTAAAACAACTACTACGACAACGACTACAACCACTGTTCCGCCTGTAACTACGACTATTCCGAGAACGACAACGACAACGACGGTTCCACCTACGACTTCTACGACGACATCGACTATTCCGCCGACTACTACTACGACAACAACAACATCGACTATTCCGCCGACTACTACTACGACGTCAACAACGACAACGACAACGACAACAACGACAACAACTTCGACTACGACCACCACCACGCTCGCGCCTCAAGCAGCAACGCCGAGTGCGCCGCTGTCAGTGTCGGCAACCAAAGGCACTAACGCTGTGTCGCTCACATGGAATGTGCCCACATCAGCTGGTGGTGCCGCTATCTCTGACTATGTGGTTTCGTATTCGCAATCCGCAAACGGTTCGTACACAGTCTTTAATGATGGTGTCTCTACGAACACCACCGCCACTGTGACTGGTCTGACAAATGGAGTGACTTACTATTTCAAGGTTGCGGCCAAGAATTCTGGTGGAACCGGGGTGTACTCCAGTTCAACCGGAGCAGTAACTCCTGCTCAGCCATGTTCTGGAACATGCGCTGTTGGTGATATTGGTCCAGGTGGAGGGATCATCTTCATCACGCCTTCGACGAATGGCAATTCAAGCGGGCAGTATTTCGAGGCAGCGCCCAACAATTGGAATGGTGGCGCTGATCCAAACATCGCGTGGTGTAACAACTCCTCTAGCTCTATCGCAGGTTCCACTGGAACGTCAATCGGTTCGGGCAAAGCGAATACGGCAGTGGTCGCCTCGTCGTGTGTCTCGGGAGCATCTGACAGGGCCATCGCATATGACGGTGGCGGATTCTCAGACTGGTTTTTGCCATCCATAGACGAACTGCTGCAGATGTATGCGCAACGTCTAGAAATTGGTGGGTTTAAGGCTGGTACTCAAGTATCAACGGGAATATCAACGACCACCTACTGGAGTTCGACTCAGAACTCTGCTTCTCAAGCACGTAACTGGTCATTCGCCACAAATTCCAATGACAACTGGGGAAAGAATTACGGCTTCAATGTCCGACCTGTTCGTTCATTTAGTACACCCACTCAACCGTTATCTGTTGGCACCAGTAGTGGTAACGGCCAAGTCTCACTCACTTGGAATGCACCAAGCTCAACGAACGGTGCCGCAATTTCTGATTACATCATTAAGTACTCAACAACCAGTGGCGGGCCATACTCGATCTTTAACGATGGTGCTTCAACATCTCGTACAGCAACAATCACCGGATTAACAAATGGGGTGGCGTATTACTTCACGGTGTCTGCAGTCAATGCTGCTGGATCTGGTGTTGGTAGTACAGAAACGTCAGCTATCACGCCGTTGGCTCCAGCACCTGTGATCACATCAATCTCAGGAAGCAATGGTCAAATAAATGTCTCGTGGGGCGCAGTAGAACATGGCGGCGACAATTACCAAATTTGGTGGGGAACAGATTCGACATGGAATGCGAGTTACACGTACACGGGTACCACCAATACCACCTACAACATTTCAGGGTTAGTAAACGGCACAACGTATTACGTTCGAGTAGCTGGATGGAACAACTCTTTGTCTCCTCAAGTTGGTACAACATCTTGGAGCACAAATGCTTCTGCGATTCCCACTGCGTTATTGCCAAGTGCGCCCACATCAATTAGCGCTGAAAGCGCATTCCTTGGTGCGAACCTAGTCGTGAACCCAGGAGCAGAGTCGGGCACAACAGGCTGGACATACACAGGTGATTGGTATGTGGGTCCTGAATGGAACAGTCCGCATTCGGATACTAACTCGGTGTCGACCTCTTACACATTGGGCACAAGAACTCAGACAGTAAGCCTTGCATCTGAAACCACCACATATCTCGACACTTCGCCTGATATTGAAGCGAGTACTTGGTTTAATGGCCGTTGCGGTGGACAGTTTTTTATGAGAGCCGAGTTGTTAGACAATGCTGGCAATGTTCTGGCAACACAAAATTATGGATCTGAAAATTCCTTAATTACAGGCGTCGACGGTGTGTGGACCAAACGCACATTACGTTTCACTGGGTACTCGTCGGGAGTGCGTTCGGTTCGTTATACCGATGGCGGCCAAGACACCTGTTGGTGGTGGGGCTATTACGGTGCGGCAATGGACGACACCAGTGTGAAGGTCCGACAGGCTTCACACACAGGTGCTTCCCAAGCTGAACTCTCCTGGGCAGCGGCCGGTCTTAACGGCGGAACTGCAATCACTGATTACATTGTGGAGTACGCCACTTCAAGTGGTGGTTCATTCAGCGTGTACAACGATGGTGTGAGCACTAACACATCGACATCTATTAGCGGTTTACTTGGTGGTCGCACGTATTACTTCCGTGTGAGTGCCGTCAACTCAGATGGGACATCGAACACTTCAGCCGAATCGTACGGTGTGTATGTTCCAGCAGTTTCCACAGTTAATTCGTGAGCGATTGGTCGGTTCAGTAAAAATTTTTCCGCAACGTCAATGATGATTAATTATTTGGCGACAGCACTGCTTTTAGTGCAACTAATGAAGTCTCTACCCATTGTCGTGCGACCTCGTCATCTTCTTCCGCTATGTCGAGCAAAATGCGTCCGAAAAACTGGCCTTGAATCCAATAGGAAACTGCCAATGTGTCAATGTCTTTTCGGATGACGCCATTTTTCTGGGCGATTTCCATACTTTCGGCGTAGTAGCGCGATTCACTGCGCTGTGCTTCAGTAATTGCCTCAGCAACTTTTTTATTGTGTAATGCAGCAGTCATTAAGCGTGAACGACTGCGACGAACATCTATTCCGCGATCGGTGCTATCAGCACGCATAAAGAGTGACACGATGTCGAAAAGCTGCTCAAACGATGTGGTTTGCTCATACAGTTGGCGCTGAGCGACATTCTCTTTATGCATTGTGAGTCGAACAATTTCAATCTCTGCTGCAGCGATCAACCCATTTTTGTTTGTGAAGTGGTGATAGAGAGAACTTCGAGCCACTCCTGTTTGGGCAAGAACTGCATCCATGTCAAACCCAGTTTCTCCCTGGGCCTCCAGTTCGATGACGGCTGCGTCGAGAAGAATTTGCATGGTCGCTAGGCCATCCTGGCGTTTCTTCTTGGGGACTTGCATGTGGAGAATCCTAATGTTTATAGGTGGAGGATATTACGGGCTCATTTTGTAGCGGAGCACGCCTGTCTCTGAGAAAGACTATGTACATGAACTTTATATCCATTTAGTCTTGAATCTCTCCCTAATTGTTATTAGTATCCAATTGTCCGTGTTCTGAAAGGCAGAAATGAAACAAAACACAAAAATACTCGCCGCGTTTGCGGTAGCGAGTGCACTGATCTTCGCATCGTGCTCTCAATCTGAATCTGAAAACAGACAAAGAAACTCTGCGATTACTCAGCCAGGGGATGAAACGAGCAACGAAGTGTCATCCTCGAGTGCCACATTCGGTCCAAACCTTGTAGTTAACCCAAGTAACGAAGAAGGAACTACAGGCTGGTCGTACACAGGTGACGTCTATGTTGGGAATGGCTTCGGATACGAAGGTGGCGAGTGGCAGCGTCCACGTAGTGGAACAGCCATTGCGGCCACTTCATATTGGCTGGGAACTCGCAGCCAAACTGTCAGTCTCAGTGCAGAAGGAGATTCATATCTCGATACATCTCCGGATATCTCCGTGAGCACCTGGTTCAACGGCCGTTGTGGTGGCCGTTTCTTCATGCGCGCTGAGCTTCTCGACGCTGAAGGCAATGTGCTTGACACCAAGAACATTGGTGATGAAGGAAATCTCCAGTATGTGCACGAGTCTGACTGGGTAGATCAGTCATGGGTACAGCACTCAGTCACATTTACTGGGTACTCAACGGGTGCACGCTCGGTGCGATATACAGACGGCGGCCAAGATGGCTGCTGGTGGGCTGGGTATTACGGCGCTGACATGGACGACACTGAAGTTCGCGTCAAGGCAAATCCTTCAACTCCTACGACAGAACCAGCAACGCCTGCAGAAGTCACAACGACCACAGTGGCTGACAACACACCGTTGCCAGTCGCGCCGCCAACTGAAGTACTTGTTGATGATAAGGGCAAAGACTTCACATGTCGGGAAGCGTGCGTTGCCGGTATGGCAGCAGCTGCAGGATTGCCAAATGGTGAAGTTTCCGTCAGCGTTAATGGTGGGCCTGCAGTTCTCTTGACAGGTGCTAATTCTGTGCCATTGGGTGCTGATGCCTCGACTCTTGTCTTCACGGTTGCAGCCGGTGGAAAGACCAAGGAGATCACAGTGCCTGTGAAGCGTGCCTCTGCGAAGGCAAGTAGCGCAATGGTTGCTCCTGCTGCGTCGTCAGACACCACCGTTGCTGCGTCAGACACAACCGTTGCTGCAGGAACTGAAACCACGGTTGCTTCAGGCACAGATGCTCCTAGCAATGACAGCAGTGGATCTTCACCGATCCTCTGGATCATCATTGCGTTAATCGCGGTTGCAGTTATTGCGTACCTCGTTCGACGCAGTCAGGCGTCTAAGGACTAAAACCCTTACGACTGAATAGTCCGGGAAACCGTGGCTGGCATGGCGAAAGTTATGTCGGCCACGGTTTTTTCGTTTCTGAATGCAAACGGAATTGTTTGCAAAGCGTGGATGGCCCTTACAGGGAGGGTTCGACTGGGGGTGGTAATGAGAGTGCCGACGTGGAGAAAAATTCTGCTTCCGAATGATCATGCGTCACCAAGATCGACGTCATGGATGATGAAGCAAGAATGGCCTTTGTCTGGTACATGAGGGAGATGCGTATCTCATCGTCGAGGCCAGTAAAAGGTTCGTCAAGTAGCAGAATTTTTGGTGACGGAGCAAGAGACCTTGCCAGCGCAATGCGTCGGGCCTCGCCGCCAGAGAGCGAGTTGATATCGCGATCAGCAAAGTTCGCGAGACCAACTACGTTCAACATTTCTCGAACACGATCTGACATTTCTCGATTCGATGCACCGTTCATCCGTAATCCGAATGCAATATTTTGCGCAACAGTGAGGTGAGGAAATAAGTCATTGGTTTGCGTCACAAGTCCAATGCCTCGACGATGGGTGGGAAGTTGTGTGATGTCGCGATTGTCAATAAAGACTGATCCACTTGAAGTTCTCACTAGGCCACATATTGCTTTCAATACTGTGCTCTTGCCTGCACCCGATGGCCCAGTGATTGTCAAAGTGGTTGCAGTAGGTACTTCAAATGAAAGTCCAGAAACTATTTGCTGGTCGGTGTAAGACACACAGAGATTGTTCACTTTAAGCACGGCTAGATATTCCCACGGTAAGAACAATAAGCACCGAAGCCAATACGTATCCCGATTGTTGGGTAATGGCGCCGGGGCGGCCAAGAAGTTGAGAAATAGCCATAGTCATCGTGGTGGAATCCGATCGAGTGAGAAAAGAAGTTGCACCAAATTCACCTAAAGAGATGGTTGCTGCAAAGCCGAAGCTACGTAGCAAAGCAGGACGGAGTAGTGCAACGTCTACGTGCAACCATGTTTGCCATGGTGTGGCACCCAAAGTTGCCGCATTGTCGCGCAAGGTCAGGGGTATTGCTTGTATTGCTGGTTCTAGGATGCGAATCGCAATTGGTAGAGCTATGACTGCATGAATAACCGGGATAAGCCAGGTATGGCTACGCCATGCAAATGGGTCTTTATTGAATGTAGTGACAAGTCCGAGACCGAGCGTTGCGGCCGATACAACGATTGGCAGAGAAGTGATAAGGCGTAGTACGCGATGTTGCGATGAATATTGAAAATGATTACCACTCATTTGTTGTGAAGCGATGAGAGCGAGCGAAACTGCGAGAAATGCAGTGGCAAGCGAAAACACAAGTGAAGTGCCCATCACTTTCCAGGTAGAGACGTTGAGTCGAGGCAATGTCCCGCTAAGTACGGTGCTCCACGCATGAAGAGAGAGCTGCCCTCGATACGAGATAGATCGCATCAAGGTGGCAAGAAGGGGAAGAGTCACTATGAGCGTGGGTGCAACAACCGATACCAACACAATCCATCTTCCTCGTGTCTTCACATTCAGTGCAGTCGGGGTAGCCACCACATTTATAGACGATGTTTGTTGCACAGATGGACGAGATATTTGGAATACCAACAACACAACAATCATTTGGATAATTGCTAGAGAAATAGCGACATCCATGTTGCCTAGTCGCACAGATTGAGTGAATATTTCTGTTTCTAAGGTGCGCCGAGAAAATCCGCCCACAATAGAGATCACACCAAATGATGTGAAGCAATATGCAAATACAAGTGCTGCCGCTGATCGGACTGTTGTGCGGATAGTGGGCCACACAACGTAAACAAAAGTCCGCAGAGGCGAAGATCCCAAAGTGGCAGCTGATTCTTCGTATTTCGGATGTAACAGTGACCAGCGAGGACCTACTAGGCGCAGCACCACCGCCACATTAAAAACCACATGAGCCCACAAAATCGACACGACTCCAGTGCGATGTGTGATGGCAAGCACCCCTGCAGCTACAACGATTGAAGGCAAAACAAAAGGTGTTGTCAGTAGGCCCCGGCACAGCTGTGCTCCTCGAAATTGGAAACGTGACAATGCCCATGTAGCGGGGAAGGCAACAATCATTGTGGCGACCACAGACAACATGGCTTGCCATAGTGAAAACCACACAATGCCAAGCATGGAGGAGTTTGATAAGACTTCTCGAGTAGTGCTCAGACTGAAGAATGATGCAACCGAATTGAAAAAAGGCAGAACGAGAAAGACGACTACGAATCCGATTGGGAAAACAGATAGCAGTCGTCGCATGGTCATAGCAGTAGTGCTCTCCACTCGTTCAGCCATTTTTCTCGGTTCTTTTCTATGTCTTGAGGACTAATAGTGAGTGGTGTTTTTGCACGCACGGCAAATTTGGTGAATAGGTCCGGCAATGTTGCATCTGGGTTCACGGGGAAAACGAATAGTGAAAGGGGCATGGACTCTTGAAATTTCTTTCCTAACAGAAAGGAAATCAATTGCTGAGAAGCCGTGATGTGTTTGCTTCCTCGCAGAACACCAACGTATTCAGTTTGACGGAAACAAGATGACTCAATGACAGAGGTTGTTGGTTCAGTTATCGGCGCTGATGGGTCTGCATAGAGAACTTCGGCAGGTGGACTAGAGCCGTAGCTCACAACAAGGGGGTATTTACCGTTGCCAGAACCTCCGGAAAAATCAATGGTGTATGCAGTAGTCCAATCGGGGGCAATATGAACACCGTTACTTTGTAACGCTGACCAATACTTCTGCCATTTTCCTTCTCCGAAGTGAGCAATGGTTCCGAGTAGAAAACCAAGACCAGGTGATGAAGCAACAGGATCTTGAGTGACAACTAGACCCCGATATTGGGGGAGCACTAAATCTTCTAGCCGAGTAGGTATGGCAAGATTCCTACTTGCAAACCAGTCTGTATCGGCATTTAAACAAATGTCTCCGATATCGACTGGTTCATAACTTGTGAGGAGTGACGCTTGCTGCGCTCGCGACAGCATTGTGTTGTCAACACCCCACAGCACGTCTCCTTCAGGCTTCCCCGCAGTAAGAATCGCTTTAGAAATCAGTACGCCTGAATCTCCACCCGTCACAATTTTTACGGCAATACCTGTGTCGTTAGTAAACGAATCAAAAATGCCTGGCTCTGGCGTAAATGCGTCGTAGGCCAGAAGCGTGAGAGTTGTAGTTTTTTCTTGGGCAGTTTCAGTTGCAGCGGAAGTGCATGATGACAATGCGACCACTGCAGTGATGAGAAAGATGAATCGTTTCATTGTGTTCCTTCAATGAAATTTGGCTGGATAATTGCTACTGAGCCGCGAGTAACGACGACATCAACGGATGGGTGGGTGGCGATATTGCTCACACCACGAGATGCGAATGCATGTAGGTCCTCGTCGCACAAATTCCATTGCAGGCCGGTAGTGGAAATGCGAGCCGATCCACCCAATGGTATGAGTGAAACCACGTCACCAATAGAGACCGAAAGTGTGCGCGGTAAGTCTTGTTGAGCAAATTGCACATGTGCTTTTCCTAAGTAAAGAGTGCAATGTGAGGTGGCTAGCGAATGCACCATGCCCAAGAGATGGTCGAAGCGGTCGCCTCCACCCGATACGACTGTGATGTCAGTAATGCCACGCTCGATTGAACCAGAGACGGCAATTTCTGTGTCGGTTTCATCTTTGGCTGTGTTGTACGCGTGAATCTCCACACTGCGCGCTTGTGCGTCTGCAATATCTGCCGGTGAAATGGAGTCCATGTCACCCACCAGAAGATGTGGTTGCATGCCGAGTGATTGCGCATGGGTATAACCAGAATCGGCTGCGATAACGAGCGCATCTCTATCAAGATGTTTCACAACATTGGGATGTGGTGGGTCGCCGCCAGTGAAAATGATTGCGTGCGTGAAAGCCATGTTGTTTCCCTCCGCTGGCATTATCCAGATCAGGTTGTGGGTCGGTCACCGCAGTGACCCTCTCAGCCCGCCGATCGCGCGAGCTCCCCATTGTTTGGTTGTACGTCTGAGGTTATATGCCAGTGCGGGCAATGTCGGGTTCAATAAAGATGAATCGCGCGCTCGGCACTGCCCGTCGCATCTCTACTTCTGCTTCATCGATGCTGCGGCTTACGTCTGCTGCCGACAATGTGGGACTAAAAATGGCTTTCGCTGCAACGAGAAGGGCGTCGGGGCCTAAGTGCTCTGTGTGCAAGTAAATAACTTCTTGCACATGAGGGTGATCACGAAGTGCTTTGGCCAGTGCGAGTCGAGTCTCGGGTGAGGCCGTCTCACCCATAAGGAGACCTTTCATCTCTGCACCGAGAATGAAGGCAACAACCACAAGAAGAAGTCCAATGGCAATGGAACCCACTGCATCCCATCGTGGTTCATGTGTGTAGTGGGCAAGAAGGACGCCAGCGAGAGCAAACAAGAGGCCGGTTTCTGCTGCAACATCTTCGAGCAAAACGGTGGGGAGTTCTGGTTGCTTTGCCGAGCGAATAAATTGCCAGTAACTCTGATCAGGCGATTTCACATGAGCAGTTTCTTTGATGGCTGTTCGTAGGGAATAGGACTCGAGAAGAATTGCCACAATCAGAATTCCAACGGCAATTCCAATGTTGTCCGTCTCATGAGGATTACGAAATTTATGTATGCCTTCGTACAGAGCAAAGAGGCCACCCATGCTGAACAATACGAGTGCCACAATGAATGCCCAGAAGTAGCGCTCACGTTCGTGGCCGAATGGATGTTCTTCGTCTCGCGCCTTCACTGAGCGCTTGGCTCCCAGCATGAGAAGCCCTTGATTTCCCGTGTCAGCAAAGGAATGGACGGCCTCTGCTGCTAATCCGGCTGACCCTGTAATGAGAAAGCCGACAAATTTAGAGATAGCGATTCCGAGGTTGGCGAAAAACGCCGCGATGATTGCCTTACGACTGCCTTCATTCATGGGTCTAGGTTGTCATAGTGAGGCCGCAAATGTGGCATTCACGGTCAGAAACATATGGGGGAAACTATGGGCGTTTTAGACGGACGAATTGCATTGGTCACTGGCGGAGGACGCGGAATCGGTAAAGCGATTTCACTCGCGCTTGCAGCAGAAGGTGCGACAGTTGCAATCAACTACCACCGCAATAAAGAAGCTGCTGAAGAAACAATGCGCACCATTATCGATGCGGGTGGACTGGCCACCATTCATCAGGGAGCAAATGATATTCCTGAAGAAAATGTTGCGATGGTGCAAGATATTTTGTCAGTGCACAGCGGCATTGATATTGCAGTGCTCAATGGGGGCATCGCATCTAAAGGTCGAAGCGTTGCCGATACAACAGCTGAAGAGTTGTGGCAGTTAGTGGCCACCCACGCGCTTGGGCCTCATCAATTGTGTCGGGCACTGTTGCCGTCCATGCGCGCACGAGATCGCGGTGACATCGTATTCATTTCATCTGTTGCTACTTCAGGCATGTCGGCAAATGGTGCTCCCTACAACATGGGCAAAGCAGCAATGGAAGCACTGGCACTTACTTTGGCAAAGGAAGAACGACCGAACAATATCCGCGTCAACATCGTGGCGCCGGGGTTGGTGGAGACCGATATGGGTGTGCGCTTAGCTCGAGCCATCACGGGCCGACGCGAAATGGACGACCTACGTTCAATGGATAGTGATGCCCCCTTCGGCAGGGTCTGCCAGCCTGAAGACATTGCTAATGCTGTGTTGTGGTTCTGTTCTCCAGCTGCCTCGTACATCACCGGACAACGAATCCAGGTCGATGGTGGAGGCTCGAACCTCCGGGTAGGGCAGTAGTTGCGCACCACCGTGTTTGGTGCCCCCGTCAGTAGATAGCCTTCACATCGTGAGCCCACTTGCCCCCGACAGCACCGACACCATTATCGAAATCACTGAGGAAGCACTTGTGCAACTCAAGATTCTTCGTGATGAAGAACCAGAAAAAGAGCGCCTTGGACTTCGTCTCGAAGTGATGGCGGCTCCTGGCGAAGAATTCAAGTACGACTTATCTTTCGAGATTGTGACGCAGGCCGCGTTCTCTGATGAAGTGCGCACGATTGAAGGACTGAAAGTCATCATCCCGCTTGCAAGTTTCGAACACATCAATGGTGCCACTCTCGATTATTCCGAGCGTCAAGGTCTCATCATTCGTAACCCCAACAAACCGCCGGTTGCAATGATCGAGGGTCTTGTTAACGATGACGAATTGTCGGCATCTATCGAGGCTGTTATTTCTGTTGATGTCAATCCATCACTTGCTGCACATGGTGGCTTTGTTACTTTCGTCGGTCACGACACTGAAGGCGTTGCCTACCTCACCATGGGTGGCGGTTGCCATGGCTGCTCCATGAGCAAGATGACCATGCTCGATGGTGTGCAGACCACCTTGATTGAACAAGTTCCTGGCGTTGTCAAAGTGCGTGACATCACCGATCATGCAACGGGTTCAAACCCTTATTACAGCTGAGCATTCGTCATGAGGGTGTCACAACTATGGACCTACCCCGTGAAATCAATGGTGGGGGTTCAGGTCCCATCAATAGGTGTATCGGAACTCGGAATTGTGGGCGATCGTCACTGGGCCATTCGCGACAACGAACGCGGTGGTATTCGGGGTGCTAAAAAAATTGGTGATCTCATGCAATTCACTGCACGTCCCATCGGAGATCAGAGCAATCATGTTGTGATCACCTTGCCAAACGGTTCCGAGATTCTTAGCAGCGATGAAAACGTGCACACCGCACTCTCTGAAGCATTGCACCATTCGGTGACACTTGAATCTTTGCCTGCCTCGGGCAACATTGAACACTTTCGTCGTGGCGCAGCTGACTCAGCAGATGTTATGACGGAGTTGCGCGGAATTTTTGGTCGTGCCGAAGATGAACCGCTTCCTGACTTCTCCGTATTCCCACCTGAAGTGGGTGAATTTGAATCACCACCCGGAACACACCACGATTGCTGGCCACTCATGGTGATGACTACATCTGCGTTAACAGCACTGCAGGAAGCATTGCCTGATTCTGTTGTTGATGTATTGCGATTCAGGCCGAGCATTGTGGTTGAAACCCAACATCACGAAGGACATATTGAGTTCTCGTGGAAAGGTCGCACTGCACGCATTGGCACTACAGTCATTGAGTTTCTCGATCCGTGTCCGCGATGCATCATGATTACTCGGCGTATCAACGACAACATTCCCGAAGACCGCAACATATTGCGCCACGTGGTGCGAGATCTGAATCAAGCGGTCGGGGTGTACGCACGAATAACAACACCTGGTTCCATTTCGTTAGATGATGAACTTACTTTTCTGTAAATAGAGAACTCCTGTACTTTTCCGTGGTTAGCGTGTGCCCATGCGCATTGGAGTTTTAACTGGTGGGGGAGATTGCCCCGGTCTAAACGCAGTCATTCGTGCAGTGGTGCGTAAAGCAATCAACGATCATGGCGACACGGTGGTGGGTTTTCTGGATGCGTGGGATGGTGTGCTGGAAATGCGCAGCATGGAACTCACTGTGGAAACAATGCGCGGCACCTTGCCGCATGGGGGAACAATTCTGGGCACCCGCCGAGGTAGCCCCTACGACACAGACGGTGGGCCGCAACGAGTTCGTGAAGTGATGAACATCATGTCGATTGATGCTCTCATCGTGATTGGTGGCAATGGGTCTCTCACCGTCGCATCACGACTGCACGATGAGGTGGGTATCAACGTTCTCGGAGTTCCCAAGACTATCGATAATGACGTTGAAGGAACCGATGTGTGTTTTGGTTTTCACACTGCCGTACAGACTGCTACCGATGCAATTGATCGGTTACACACCACAGCCGAAAGTCATGACCGAATCATGGTTGTTGAAGTAATGGGTCGCGATACCGGATGGATTGCCACATATGCCGGTATTGCTGGTGGAGCGACGGCAGTTCTTATTCCTGAACGGCCGTTCAATATTGAATACATCGCTGAAGCAGTCAAGCGCAAACACGCGCGTGGAAAATTTGCTTCCATTGTTGTGGTTGCTGAAGGAGCTATGCCTGCGGAAGGAACAATGCCAATGCCGCAATACGATCTCGACCCATATGGTCGTCATCGGTTGGGTGGCATCAGTGTCGAAGTTGCACGCGAACTTTTTCAACGCACTGGATTTGAAACACGTGTGGTGCAAATTGGGCATGTGCAACGTGGTGGCACACCCGCAGCATTCGATCGAGTGTTATGCACCCGCCTCGGAGTGGCAGCAGTGACTGCTCTGCACGAAGGGGTTGAAGCATCGATGGTTGCTGTGAAAGGCGACGACATAGTCACCGTTCCACTTCATGACATGGTGGGGAAAACTCGGTATGTCGACTTGTCGCTATACGACAATGTGGCAACCGTATTTTTCGGCTAGCGCTTTCCTTGCTGCTTAGCCTTGGCTGCTTTTTCTTCCGCTTTACGCGCCTTGCGTGCTTCACGCTTTGCTGCTTGTTCGGCTTCGTCTTTTTCGAGAACGGTAATACCAGGTGCGCTTCCCGATGGAGCGAACCGCTCATCGGTTGCTACTAATTGACGGAAACCCTTAAGAGAACGTGAGTACTGAATGACCATCAGGCGCACTGCATCCATACCAAATTTCTCTGTTGCCTCTGGCAAGACAGCGTGAAGTTCTTCGAGAGTGGGGTCTTCCGATGAATCGCCCAATTTTTCAATAGTCCATTGTGTGCATGGCTCGGCCAATACAACTCCGGAATCGTGGGCCACGCGACGTTTTGCGATGCCTTCACGGATAAGTCCTCCGAGTGATGCCTGATCATCAAACGCTGCAGCAGAAAGTCCGACGATGCGAGCGAAACCATCACGAAGGTCGCCTTCGAGTTGAAGAGCAAGGGTGGCGATTGTGCTGTCTTCAAGATTCTCGAAAGCTGCTGTGTAGCGGCGGTCGAGGAGGAAGCGATCTTTGTCGTCATTCATGATGTGGCCTTTCAGGGGTACCGCACGAGGATATTGCCAATTGCGGTCAACGAGACAATGCTTGCATCTCGAGCACACGGACATTGGAGTTCAGACCCAATCGAATGGTTCCCAGATTGCCTCGAGCGCCCAAATTTGAGGTCCACGTGATTTTCCATTCAATGGAGGTCTTGCTTTTGTATACGCCAGAAGGCTGAGTATGAGACGCGGACCGATAGGTGTACATGCACGAACTGGTGTCGTTGTCTCCATTCGAGGAGGTCCACGGTGTACCTGGACCACGACATATCACGGGCTCATTTCCATCACCAGGCGAGTACACAACGTTGGTGGGTGTCGCGGTCGTTGTGATTCGGATGACTGCTTCTCCGGCAACGATGTAGGCAGTAACACTGATTGGTTTCCACATCAGTTTTGGTACCCAAAACCACG
>WLEX01000079.1 GCA_009704065.1 Actinomycetota bacterium | reverse complement strand
GCGAGAACACCTGTTGCACCTCCATCAATGATGCCATCAGATAGATGAGACAAGGCACCAACGCCGCCACTTGCAATCACAGGCACACCCACTGCATCGGACACTGCGCGCGTGAGGCCAATATCGAAACCGTCACGAGTCCCATCTCTATCCATAGAGGTGAGAAGAAGTTCCCCCGCACCGCGCGCCACTGCATCGACTGCCCATTCCACGACACTGATGTCGGTTCGAGTGCGACCGCCATGGAGATAGACCATCCACTGATTGGTTGGCACATCCCACTTTGCATCGATTGCGCATACCACGCACTGTGCGCCAAACTCTGCCGAAATTTCAGAGATCACAGCAGGACGCTGCACCGCTGCGGTATTCACACTGATCTTGTCTGCTCCTGCACGCAACAATGCTCGTGCGTCCGACAATTCTCGGATTCCCCCACCCACAGTGAAAGGTATAAATACTTCGTCTGCCGTGCGACGCACAACATCGATCATGGTGTCACGTCCATCTGATGAGGCTGTGATGTCGAGGAAAACTAATTCATCGGCACCTTGCTGATCGTATTTTTCAGCAAGTTCCACCGGATCACCTGCATCACGCAAATCGACAAAATTGATTCCCTTTACGACTCGGCCATTAGTGACATCGAGACATGGGATAACACGCGCAACAACATCAGCATTCATCGCAACACCGCCATGGCTTCTGCCACTGTGAACTTGTTTTCGTAAATTGCTTTGCCCACGATGACACCATCGAGGCCAGCAATCTTCGCCAGTTCTTTGACATGAGATAGTTGACCAACTCCCCCGCTTGCCACAATGGGAATGGAAGTTGATGCAACGGCACGTGTCAATCCTTCGACATCAGATCCCGTCAGCATGCCGTCTCGCGATATATCAGTGATGACAAAAGCAGATGCCGTGGGAAATTGTTGCAATAACTCTTCCACCGATACTCCTGACGATTCGGTCCAACCATGAGTTGCAGCAATGCCATCACGATGATCGAGACCGACCGCAACAGCAACATGGCGCGAGACAACTGCCACGAGAGAAGGATTTGCAACTGCGGCTGAACCCATAACAACACGATGCACTCCTGCCGATGCAAGCGCTATTGCATCAGATTCACCGCGGACACCACCACCCACTTGCAATTGCGCCCGCCCCTGCAAAGCCTGAGCCACTGCTGCAATGATGGGACGATTCACCGGCTCACCGCTTCGAGCTGCATCGAGGTCGACCATGTGCACCCATGTTGCACCTTGCTCAACAAAAGACTCTGCAACGGCTACAGGATCGTTCCCATACACCGTGCTGTCGTCGTATTCGCCCTGACGCAAGCGCACCACTTGCCCTCCGAAGAGATCAATCGCTGGATACAGATTCATGCTTTCCTCGCAACAGAAACAAAATTATGCAACAGGCGAAGTCCGGCAAGTGCTGATTTCTCGGGGTGAAATTGTGTTGCGAACACATTGTTACGCCGAAAGGCCACATTGAGAGTTGCACCATAATGAATGGTGGCTGCGACATCGATCGGATCAGTAGGAACTCCGTGCAAGGAATGAACGAAATACATCCATGGGGATTCGGGCATTCCAGCAAACAATGGATCGTCATACGAGAGATGCAATTGGTTCCATTGCATTTGAGGACGAGGCACAGACGATGAAATCCACTTGACTGACCCTGGGATTACACCAAGCCCTACGGCATCGGCATCTTCCTCACTGCTATCGAACAACATCTGCATTCCAACACAAATTCCGAGAAAGGGAATTCCACTTGCTACTGCGTCATGCACTACCGACTCGAGTTCTACTGCACGTAACGCAGTCATACACGCGCCGAAAGCACCTACTCCTGGCAGCACCACCGCATCGGCAGATTCCATTACAGATGCTGATGTGGTCAATACCGCATCAGCACCTACATGCTCTAGTGCCTTTTGTGCTGAACGAAGATTTCCGATTCCGTAATCGAGCACCGCAACGCGCGGGCCTTTGGTCACGAAAGAACGCCCTTGGTGGAAGGTACTCCTGCAGATTCGATACGAACGGCATCACGCAGTGAACGCGCGAGGCCTTTAAAGGTTGCTTCAATGATGTGATGCACGTTGCGACCAGCACGCAAATTGACATGAAGAGTGATGGCAGCCGATGTAGCAAGTGAAGCAATTGCGTGTTCGGCAAGCGAAGGATCGAACGCTGGATTACCAAGTGGCAAACATTCGGGAAGATCTACATTCCAAGCGACAAAAGGGCGTCCACTGAGATCGAGAGAGATTTCTACGAGTGCTTCATCGAGCGGATATGACCCGCTAGCAAAACGACGAACTCCGGCCTTATCGCCAAGAGCTTCACGCAAAGCCTCACCAACACAGATTGCAACATCTTCCACAGTGTGATGCGTATCGATATGCAAGTCACCCACTGCCTGCACCGACAAATCGAATCCGCCGTGTCGAGCTAATTGCTCGAGCATGTGGTCGTAGAAAGGGATGCCGGTGGAAATGGATGCAACGCCGGTCCCGTCGAGATTGATCGACACAGTGATCGATGTCTCTTTGGTGCTGCGCTTGACCTCTGCTGTACGTGCCATGGGTCTATTCTCGCCGCTCTTGCGCTACTACATGCGGTTAATTATGCGAATTATGAAGAAAGTGCCTCTGCAAGGGCCGACAAAAACGAGGAGTTCTCCGATTCTGTGCCCACCGTGACCCTCAAGCACCCCTCGAGCCGAGGCCATGAACTGCAGTCACGAACCAAAATGCCATTTTTCAGCAGCGCATTCCACACCACAGTTGCACCGGCAGAACGTGGACGAAAGAGGATGAAGTTCGAACCACTCGGCCACACGTCGGCATCGAGATTCCCGATGAACTTCGAAATACGTTCTCTTTCATCTTTGATAACAGAC
The DNA here is from genome assembly GCA_009704065.1 of Actinomycetota bacterium. Lineage (GTDB taxonomy): Bacteria > Actinomycetota > Acidimicrobiia > Acidimicrobiales > Ilumatobacteraceae > UBA2093. Next base: position 2,915 of record WLEX01000079.1, on the reverse strand, counting down.
ACACGATCTTCCATTTCGTTCACAAACCCGAGAGCTGCAACTGTTGCAGCTTGCTTGAACGAATCGAGATGATATGGCAACGCCGCAATTTCGAGATTCTCGATTATCCACGACGGTGCCACTACGTAACCAATACGCAATGCAGCCATTGACAGTGTTTTTGAAAACGTTCGAGTCACTGCCATAGGAAGATCCTCAGAGAACATCTCCAGCGCAGACCATTCCGAGAATTCTGCATATGCCTCGTCGACAACAACAATGCCTGTTGCCTGATCGAGCAAGGAACGAAGATTCTCTCGCGGTTCAACAAGCCCCGTTGGATTATTGGGATTACACAAAAAAGTGACAGCAGGTGAATGCATGCCCATGACTCGCTCGATCTCGAACTCGTCGAGAGTGAGATCTGCGCGACGCTCCCCTGACACCACTTCGGCTCCGGTGACGCGCGCAATTTGTGCATACATCTGATAGGTGGGCTCGAATGTGGCCACCCGACGACCCGCACCTCCATAGGCAAGCAATATGGTCTGCAACACTTCGTTTGAGCCGTTTGCCACAAACACCTGATTCACAGAGACACCATGTCGAGCTGCAATGACTTCACGTAAATGGGTGGCGCCTCGATCGGGATAGCGATTCCACTCAATAGAGCGAACTATCTCTGACAGTTCGTCGAGCCAACTCTCAGGTGGAGGAAACGGCGACTCATTCGTATTAAGACGAATAGGTACATCGACCTGAGGCGAGTGATAACCACTCATTGCCTGAATCTGATCTCGTGGACTAAATCTCGTCACCGTGCCAACCTAACCAGTACTGCGCGAATTTAACGGGCGATTTTCTCGGCGCGAATTAGTAACCGTTCGGCAGACAACAATGCCCGCTCCGCTTCATACATTGCACTAATCAAATCTTCGTGGTTGGGACCCAAGTTTTCGATAAGCCCAGCAACACGCGTGCGATATCTGTTAATGGCATCGGAAGCTGCCCCAAGTTCGGCGCTGATAGAGGCTGTCATCAGTGAAACGCTACTTGCTTTCGTCACTTGGACTTTGTTTTGGTCGGCATCAAGCTTGATGGACAGATGTCTTCCATCTCGCAGATGTCGCATTTGGGCTTTTTCGCATCACACACGCGGCGCCCGTGCAAAATGAGACGTAGCCCAAAACGGCCCCATTCGGCAGGCTCAATAAATCCATTCAGAACCTTTTCCACCTTCACCGGATCTTCTTCGGTGGTAAAACCCAAACGACGTGACAAGCGGCCAACGTGAGTATCGACTGCGAGTCCTGGCAGGTCGTACACCACACTGCGTAATACGTTTCCCGTCTTTCGACCCACTCCGGGCAAGGTAACCAGATCTTCAAGGTCTCTCGGGATCTCGCCATTAAACCGTTCAATGACACCACGTCCCATACCAATGAGATTCTTGGCCTTGCTTTGATAAAAGCCTGTTGATCTGATGATCTCTTCCAGTTCGGTTGGGTTTGCGTCAGCAAGAGCCTGTGGCGTGGGGTATTTCGCAAAGAGAGCTGGCGTGACCATATTTACCCGCACATCAGTGCACTGAGCGGACAAAATCGTGGCCGCAAGTAGCTCAAAAGCATTGGAATGGGTGAGTTCGCACTCCGCTTCGGGATACAGCACCGCTAAGCGTGCTGCCACTTCTTTGGCTCTTCCAGCAGGTGTTCTCGGCTTTCCCATGGCTGAAAGGTACCCTGCCTGCGTGCGTTCCATCGAAATCAAACGACAAATGGATGCAGGCACCCTCGATCAGGTGTCGGCACTCATCGCCGATGCCTGGCGTGCCGATGGAGCCCGACCACTCAATGACCACCTGTGGCTCGATCTTCGCGATGGCGGACGCAGCGGCTTTGCTGGCGTCATTGCTCGCGACCACGACCACGAACACATCATTGGGTACTGCCAAATCTCTCGAGGAAACGAATCGTGGTCTCTCGATCTCATCGTGCACCCACATCATCGCTACGACTCCATGGAAATTGCTCCCGAACTAATCGACACAGCACTCGACATCGTGGCCCATGAAGGCGGAGGACATGTGCATTGGTGGGTATTTGAACCCAACAATATTCATCGGCAACTCGCCACAACAGCTGGCCTTAAGGCCGGACGCAAACTTCTTCAACTCCGCCGTCAACTGCCCCTCTCGCAAGATGAAGTTTCCTCTCTTACAGATCTCACCACTACGCCGTTTGTTGTTGGAAAAGATGAACAAGATTGGTTGCGAGTCAATAATGCAGCTTTCAATCATCACCCCGAACAAGGTGGCTGGACAACAGAAACCGTGCAATCACGATTAAGCGAAGATTGGTTCGATGCAGCTGGGTTTCTGATGCATCGCACAGATTCCACTCTCGATGCATTTTGTTGGACGAAGATTCATCGTGACACCACACCGCCCATGGGCGAGATCTATGTCATTGCCGTGCATCCAGATGCAGGCGGAAAAGGCCTCGGACGTCTCATGACCCTCGCAGGTCTGCACCATATGCAACTACAAGGCATCAGTGAAGTGATGTTGTATGTCGATAGCGACAACCATGCAGCTATCTCCGTTTACACATCACTAGGTTTTATTCCACACCACAGCGAACATGCCTTTGTCGGCGATATTGCAGCGAGATAACACATGCCCACCCTTTATGACCCCACACGCGAAGAGCTTTCCCTTATCTTGGAAGGTGAACCTAAGTACCGCATCGATCAGTTGTGGTCGGGTCTGTACGAACATTTCAAACGCCCTGCAGACATCACCACACTTCCCGCAGCATTGCGAGCAAAACTTGATGCTCAATTACCAGAGAGCCTCATTGAAATTCGACGGGAAACGTCCGTCGATGGAGACACCGTAAAATTCCTCTGGCATCTTCTTGAAGGTAACCACCCCATCG
>WLEX01000078.1 GCA_009704065.1 Actinomycetota bacterium | reverse complement strand
CGGATACGAAGTCGGCAAATGCAATTCCGAGAGCAAACGCGACATCGTCGTTCATTTGATCGGGAGTTGTGCCACGAATGTCGTAGGCCTTGACAATGTGGTCAAGGACTGAGGGGTCTGTCTTCATTGTTCTTCGAGGCTATCGGATGGCTCTTCTTCGCCTGATTCACTCTCCGAGATGAGAACAGTTTGTCCTGGCATTGCGACTCCATAACGAAACCGACGACGGAATAAGAAGTACACGAGAACAAGGCCAGCAAAAGTGAGCAAGTACGAAGATTTATCAAGCGATGAAGGCTCATACGACATCGTCACGTTTTTCGATGTGGGCACCACCACCATCATGTTTGGTGCAGCGCGATAGACAGCCGATGCACCTTTCACATTCCAATTGGGAAAGTAACTCACCTTTACTAAAACCGGAGCACCCACACGATCTACTGAAAAGGAAATCGATTCTCGACCAAGCTGAATATTGCTGACCTTGACGGGGTCTATGGCAACGGTTTTGATCGGCGTGGCTTTTGTTGGCTGCACAATGTCCACTTCTCGACCTGGCTCACCTGGCGTACCAACGGCTCGCGATGCATCGGGTGCGACGTCGATGCGTTGCCATTCCTCTGGGCCATGATCAACAGGAAGCGCGGCCCACTCATCGGCATGCTGGAAATAAGACGAACCGATTTCTAACCATCGCTCGCGACGATCACCTGGTCGTTCATTCACTACTACTGGTTGCACCGATAGCGGTTCCACCAACGTGGTGGTGGCAAGTTCATAAATATGCCACGGTCCCGAGTTAGCTACTTTTGTAAGTTCTGGTTGTGCATCGGCTTTTGCAATTGCTTCTTGGGTGTATCCCATGAAGTATCGAATACCTAACGACTTCATATAAGCGACACCTTTGACGGCGTCGTTGTTGTCGTAATGCAATTCGCGAACAGGATTACTGCTCTGCTTAGAGAGCGCAGCCGCTGCAATGAAGTGGTACGGAGTAGTTCCCGCTGCCTCGAAGTACAGCCCTTCCATCGAACCAATACATCCATCGGTCCAATAGGGCAACAACATCAATGCCATGGTGGTGCCGTACTTGTTGAGATCACCGCTGTTTTCCCACAAAGCGCGACCACAACCGTGCGCAGGGTCAGTACCCAAACTTCTCATTTGGTCGACAACGCCTTTGTATTCGCCGTACGAAGTTTTGCCTTCGTACCCTTCAAAGTTCCAGCGCGCCCAGCCATCGGAAAAAGCGCGAGTTGCAGGAAATGAAAGTGGACCCCACGTATAACTAGTGCCAGATGTTTTTGATTCGAGTTTTCCGAAAGGAAGACTCTGATACCGCACACCGAGTACCACCAAACAAAACACTGTGATTGTCCACAAAATAGAAGTTGATGCATTGCGTGAATGTTCCGATGGAATTTGCAATGGATTCTTTTGAATCAAAATGCTTCGTCGAACAAACAACCACACTTCATATGCGCCAATAGCAGCCAGCATGTACCGCAACAAATAGATGAACGGCAAAATGCGCGGGTTCCACAACAACCCAATGACGGGAAGCCCTCCCTGTGCAACTTTGACTCCCAGCATCAAGATAAGCGTGTACACGCCCATCCACATGCCAAGAAAGCGTCGACGAAACACAGAGCCAACAAACCCAACAATCGACAGCGACACCAACAAGATATTGAAGGTTGTGCTGAGAGGAAAATACATATCCCACATGGTCTTGAATGAACCACCACCAGGTTCGGAGCCATATTTCATGTCGGTCATAAATGAATGACCACCAAGGAAGGGGATCACCCAAAACGCTGACAGCAACACTGCACATCCCAGTGTGACAATTCCAAACTTCACACGTTGGCGATCAAGTTTCATGAGCAACATCACCACTGCCCCACCGAAGACGAATATCAAAACAATTCCATGACTCAAGGCTGAGAGTGCAATAAACACCGCTGCCCATCCGCGATGCTTTCCATCATCTAAACCGCGTGCGAATAAACCCAACCCCACAAGAGAAAATGCCAATGCGATGGAGTGAGAAAACTCTCCCGCCATGGTCGATGCGATATTTCCCCCATAGATGGTGAAACTCTCATCGAACAAAAACATGGTGGCGCCGACAACCATTAGTTCGGGCAGTGGATACGCGAGTTTGGCTACACGACCCATTACATATGCGCACGCAGGAAATGCAACAAGGCCGGCAACGACTATCAACTTGAAAGCAATCCCGTATGGCAACAACACATCGAGAGCCACAATGGCAAGTGCTGGTACCACCATATAAAAGCGATACGCGGGCAAGCCCGAGTACCAGTCCATGCTCCAGCCAGTGAGCCGCCAATGAGGAAGCAATACATCGCGCAAGTAAGCAGGTCCCCACACGTGTGCGCCCATGTCGCCACCAGTAGGAGTGTTATTACGCAAAATAAGATTTGGGTGTAATGCTGAAATCACGAGCAGGGTTGCACCAAGTACCACAGCTGTGGTGCTCATTGATTTAAAAGTTTCTGCCCACTCGGAACGACGACTGATATCTGAGTCGATGTCGTCGGTTTCAATGGTGTCGTTATGTGTATTCATAAATCTCTTACGTGAGCATCACTAGCGCTAGGCCAGTTGTATTAAATGCCATATGGGCAACAATGGATAGTGCCAGTCTGTCACTGCGATGGCGGGCAAACCCGAGCACCAAGGCAAAAACAAAAAGACCAGGGAATTCGATTGGTTGCAAATGCACCGCGGCAAAGAGTGCTGCTGTGGTCACAATGCCTGCCATGGGGCCCCATGCGCTGACTAATCCCGGCTGCACGACTCCTCGATACACCATTTCTTCAATCAGTGGAGCCCCTACGACCACAACAAGGACTAGGGCCACAATCCACCCACCACGAGCGTTGTCGACAAGGTCCGATGCCCGCTGAGAAATGTCATCAAAGGAAAACACATTGGGAAACAATCGAGAGAGCGGCCAGTTGACCACATTCACCAAAATCAACTGGCTTGCAATACCGAGAGGGGCTCCAATGAAAACATCACGTGTACGCACCGACATCTGCAAGCGCTGAGGCAATCCACGAACATCAACATGTAAATATCGCAACGTCATCACAACGTATCCACACCACAGAGAAAGGGCCCCGACTGTGACGACCCATGTTGGTACAGGTTCCACATTGCTTCCACAAAGACTGAGAGCAACGATTGACAAGAGATTGGCAACAACAAACGCGCCGAACCAGTAGATCCATACCGATAGTGCAGATGGTCGACCAGAGGTCGAGTGTGTCACGGGAGTTATCCGGCGAGGCGACCAGGGTTGTACACGTGAATTCGCTGACGGCGATCTTCGAGGTGCCAACCAGAGGGGGCGGTCAAACGATTGGCGTGCTGGTCGCACAAGTCATAGGAGTGAGGGTCACGCTCAGGGCTCAAATTGTCGAGCCAGACGAGGGAACGGGCGTACTGGTACGTGAGGGTGACGGATGCCGCATGGACACACCCTTGTCTCGTGCACTGCCTAGCCATATAAATAAACCGTAACCAACCCCACATGCATTTTCGGCGATGCCGAGGAGAGAGTCGTACGCCCCTGCCGTAGCATGAACGAATGAGCGAAATGCCCCCGCCACCACCGCCACCACGTTCCCCCTCTTCGCGTAACCCCATTAAGGGCCTGCGCGATAACAAGCCAAACGCCGAGGGCAAACCCCCCATGCCCAAGTGGGCTATTTGGGCGATCATTGCTGCAGTGGTGGTTCTGGCTTTTGGAAGCCAACTGTTCTCACAGCCCACAGGAGAAAAACTCAGCTATACCGAGTTTCTCGTACAAGTAAAGAATGGTGACGTCAAAAAAGTCACCATCAACAACGCGTCAAATATCATCTCGGGAACCTTGCAATCAGGCGACAAGTTCACCACCACCGGAGCAGTCTCCTTGAGCGATGCCGACGAACAACTCCTGAAGCAAATGGGGGTCGACTACGACTACAAGACCCCGCAAGCAAACTGGATCTCAAGCCTTCTTCCTGTCATCTTGCCGTTCCTCTTTGTCATGGGATTCTTCGTATGGATGCAACGACGTGCCATGGGTCAAGCAGGCAGCATCATGTCAGTTGGTCGTAGCAAAGCAAAGGCGTACCAAGCCGACAAGCCCTCCACCACATTTGCCGATGTTGCTGGTTACGACGGCGTGAAGTTAGAAATTAAAGAAGTTGTCGATTTCTTGCGCACTCCAGAACGCTTCAAAGAAATTGGAGCTCGAGTCCCCAAGGGAATTCTTCTTGTCGGCCCCCCAGGAACCGGTAAGACCCTGTTTGCTCGTGCCGTTGCTGGTGAAGCAGGCGTCGGATTTTTATCTGTGACCGGATCAGATTTCATGGAGATGTTTGTCGGTGTTGGTGCGAGTCGCGTGCGCGACCTCTTTCAACAAGCCCGTAAATTAGGCAAAGCAATTATCTTCATCGATGAGATCGACTCAATCGGCCGCAAGCGTGGTGCTGGCCTCGGAGGCGGACACGATGAACGTGAACAAACTCTCAACCAGCTACTCGCAGAGATGGATGGCTTCGAGGCAACAGAAGGCATCGTCATTTTGGCAGCCACCAACCGCCCCGACATTCTCGACAATGCACTCTTGCGCCCTGGCCGATTCGATCGCCAGATCATCGTGCCATTGCCAGAATACGAAGAGCGTCTTTCAATTCTGAAAGTTCATTCTCGCGACAAGCGCATGGGGCCAGATGTCGATCTCGACACAATGGCTCGCGCTACTCCAGGCATGAGCGGTGCAGACCTTGCCAACTTGGTCAACGAAGCGGCCTTGTTTGCGGTGCGTCGTGGTCAATTACATATCGAACGTCTCGACTTCGAAAATGCACGTGATCGAGTCGTACTCGGAGCGCGTCGCGAGAGCCTGGTGCTTTCACCCGACGAAAAACGTGCAACGGCATATCACGAAGGTGGACATGCAGTTCTTGCAACAGTCCTCCCCCATTCCGATCCACTACATAAGGTCACCATCCTTCCTCGTGGCATGGCACTCGGAGTTACCTGGACACTTCCTGAAGAACGCCACACATATTCCCGTGAATACTTCGAAGACCTCATCTGCAAAGCAATGGGTGGACGCGTCGCCGAAAAAATTATCTTCGGTCAACTCAATAGTGGAGCAGCAAACGATCTCGAACAAGCCACGGGCATTGCTCGCCGAATGGTGCGCGAGTGGGGCATGAGCGACAAAGTCGGACCAATGGCCTGGAGTGGTCAACAGCAAGTTTTCCTTGGCGAAGATCTCATGACCAGTGGTCGTGAATTTAGTGATTCCACCGCACAGCTTCTCGATGAAGAGGTGTCTCGCATTCTTCTTGAACAAGAAGCTCGTGCGCATGAATTCTTAGAGCGTCATCGCCGCGGCCTTGAGCTTGTTGCTGAAGCACTTCTCATCGAAGAGACCATCGACGGACCAACAGTTGGTCGCTTAGTGCAAGAAGGCCTTGACGCTCCTGCGCCAAGTGATGCAACTGCCTAGTTACACGTGGTTCTGACAACCACCGGGCGAGCTTCCAGGCTCTCTACATTCAGCAACAGCTGCCCATAAATCTTGTGCCTTTACAGGGCCGAGCATTCCCTTTTGCACAACACCTTGTGCATCGGCAATGACCAAAGTTGGTACTGCCTGAATGTTGTATCGCTGATGCAATGCAGGCGCCACGGTGTAGTCGATTCGTTCAACAGCGACTTCACGTGAAGCAAGCACTAATGCCTTCTGCGCTACGTCTTCACACGTACCGCATGTGGCAGAAGTAAACACTGCTACTAACCACGGTGAATCGGGTGAGGTGAAATCAGATCGATCTAGCTGCACCGGTATTTCGTAACTTGCTTGGGTGGGAGCATCGTTACCCCGTCGGCGCAAT
>WLEX01000077.1 GCA_009704065.1 Actinomycetota bacterium | reverse complement strand
TCCCGATGCTCAGGTAGGACGAGAATTAGTTCTTACTAATTGGCCACGAACAATTGCATGGACTCTGTGTGGAGCTTTTGGGTCCCTAATGTTATGGCAGGTTGTCACAGTATGAATAAGTTGATTAGCAATGTATTGGATGCATTGATTGTTCCAGGTTTTTCGCGAATCGGATACATATCTCGGTCACGCCTTAATAATTGGGAAGACGTTTCAACTTTCGATCTTGCAGGAAAAGTGATTGTCATCACTGGTCCTACCTCAGGCTTGGGTGCAGAATGCGTTCGTACATTGGCTCCCACTGGCGCACAATTGGTCTTGGTCGCACGTAACGCAGAGAAATGTGCAGCCATCATCGACTCTGTTGCATCACTCTGCACGGGTCCACAGCCAGTATGTGTAGTTGCCGAAATGGGCGATCTGGCTTCTGTACAGAATGCAGGCCAGTCAATTGCAGCGCAGTTTCCACAAGTACATGCACTTGTGCATAATGCAGGTGCCTTGCTGAATACCCGTGAGCTTTCGCCGCAACGCACTGAGCAAACAATCGCTAGCCATGTTCTGGGCCCACACCTTCTCACCACTCTTTTGTTGCAGCAACTTCATGCTGCACAGGGTCGCGTGATCACTGTTTCCTCGGGTGGAATGTATTCAGCTGAGTTGCCAATGATCGGACCTGGTCGCACTTTGGAGATGAGAGAAGATGCGTATAACGGCTCTAAGCAATACGCAATCGCGAAACGTGCGCAAGTAACTCTCAATGAAATGTGGGCTGAGAAGGAACGCTCAATTCATTTTGATGCGATGCATCCGGGATGGGCAGATACTCCCGGTGTTCAGGAATCAATCCCAAAGTTTCGACAGATCACAAAACCGATTTTGCGTTCTTTGAAGCAAGGTTCCGACACCATTTCTTGGCTAGCGGCGGTGCAGCCAATACCTGGAGCTAGCGGATCTTTTTGGTCTGATCGCGAAATTCGAAGCATCCATAAAATTCCCACTACAAAACGCAGCGATACTCGCGACGCGCGAACAAATTTGTGGAACTGGTGCAATCAGATGATTGCGCCATATTTAGACAAGCCGTAAGTGGTTCTTTCTACACGCACTTATTGGTAGTGGTACCAAGTCCGTCGATGGTCGAAACCAGAACATCGCCTGGCTTTAAGAACACCGGTGGCTTACGAGAAACACCCACTCCACCAGGAGTACCCGTAAAGATCACATCACCAGGAAGTAACTCAACGATGCCTGATAGGTATTCCACGATGTCACCTACGTTGAACACAAGATCATCGGTAAGAGTGTTTTGCACCTCTTCACCATTGAGGGTGCAGGTCATATGCAATGCATCACGGTTCGCAATGTCGGCAGTATCAACTAACCAAGGGCCAAAGGGGCCGTAGTTCTTCTTGCTCTTGCCAAGATCGAAGTGCGGGGGTTGTGCAGCAAATTGCAATGCACGATCGGAAATGTCTTGCCCCACGCATGCCCCTGCAATGTGATCCCATGCATCGGCTTTGGCAATGTTGCGTCCACCTTTGCTCATCACAACTACAAGCTCTACTTCCCAGTCGACCATGGGAGCATCAATCGGAATGTCGACGTTAGGGCCAGCAACACACGATGTGAATTTTGTAAACGTGAGGGGAACGGCAGGAAGTCCCATTCCACTTTCTTCGGCATGAGCGCGGTAGTTCAAACCAATTGCGAACACTTGCAATGGCCATGGTGAAGGTGCATCAAGTTCATCGGGGTTAGCTGGAGTCCCGCCTTCAGTCACGGTGGCTGCAAACGCCCGCAGTTCTTCCCAGCGTGGGTAGGCCTTAATGGGATCGGAATCGAAGAGCCCGCCACTGACCTCGGCCAAATCGACCAGATTGTTGTTGGGGCCCACCACTAACTGGGCCCGACCATTTTTGGAAGCGAATCGCAATGTCATACGAGCCACTATAGTCACGGTTAGTCAAATGACTAAACCTGCAAACAGGAGATTTTTGTGGCCTCACCAATCAAATTCGCTCATGTCGTCTTGAAGTCATCTCGATACACAGAGATGGTGTCGTGGTGGACTGACTTTTTAGAGGGTGCGGTGCGTCACGGGGACGATTTCATCTCGTTCTTGTCGTACGACGACGAACATCACCGCATTGCTATTGCCAATTTTCCTCATCTCGAACCCCGTTCACCAATGGCAGAAGGTGTGGAACATTTTGCATTTACCTACGCGTCGCTCGATGATCTGTTTGCACAATTCGAACGAATGAAAGAAAAAGGAATTTCACCGTACTGGACAATTAATCACGGTATGACACTGTCGGCGTATTACCGCGATCCCGATGGCAACCAAGTGGAGACTCAGGTGGACGCAATGTCAATGGATGAAGCCGATGCATTTATGTCTGGTCCTCTGTTTGCAGCTAACCCCATTGGTGTTGATGTGAACTTCGATGAATTGATTGCGCGTTACAAAGCCGGAGCCAGCGCTTCGTCGATCACAGATTATGCCACTGCTGGAAAATGAGTACTGCACAAGAAATTTCAGCACCACGCAGTAGAACCGATGCCGAGATGAAACTCATCACGGCCGCAGCAGACATGTTGGGTGAAGTAGGTCCTCGTGCAATGACGGTGCGGGGCATTGCAGAACGTGCAGGTGTCAATCATGGACTCGTGCACCACTACTTCGGTAGCAAAGATGCCCTCGCAGAAGCAGCCATGTTGCATTTAGTACAACAACATGCAAACGATGTTCGTGAACAATCACATGGCAATCCCATTCCCGCGCCTCTTGCGCTAAACGATGAACCACGATATTTACGAGCCGTAGTGCGTTCAGTACTCGACGGAGAACTGGAACTGGCAACTACCGAACTCACAGCAGGTGTTTCTATTCCACGCAGTGCATTGCAACACGCCACCAAAATCAAAAAGCTAGAAGAACCTGATTTGGAGAGCAAAGCAATCACGGGGATGGGCATGGCATTAGAAATGGGTTGGGCCGCACTCGAACCATTCATCTTTTCCATCACCGATGTGCAAGAAAAAGATCAAGAAGAGGTGCGGGAGATAGTTCGGCGCATGAGGAATTCATTAATCGAGGAATACCTCTCTCAATGAAAGTGGACGTCACCATTCTCGGGGGCGGGCCTGTAGGAAGCTTTCTTGCAACGATTCTGAACGACATGGGTGTATCGAATGTTGTGATTGATCGTGACTCCGTGCCATACCAATTGCCGCGTGCCATCGTGATGGACGATGAGATTCTTCGTGCTTGTTATGACCACGGCATGGGGAAGTGGTTGCAACAGAACACCGAACCATTACAACGAGGAGACTTTGTCGGGCCAAACGATGAAGTAGTGATTGGTGCAGATATACCTTCCGTGGGATTACAGGGTGTTCCTCCTGTTGTCGTGCACTATCAGCCGGATCTCGATGTGATGTTGCGTGCAGAAGCCGAACGGCGAGGCTCGGAAGTTCGGTGGGGTCACACCGTAAGCAATATGTCTGACACTGGTGATGTAGTTGTCACCACACTTGACAGTGGTGAGACCATTGAATCACGCTGGTTTATTGGTTGTGATGGTGCCTCAAGCTGGACCCGAAAGTTGATCGGACTGCAATTAGAAGATTTGCGTTTCGATCAAGAGTGGTTAGTTGTCGACGCTGAACTTCATGAGGGTGCACAGGTTGAATTGCCTGTAGGCGTGCGTCAGTATTGCCACCACGATCGTCCATTTACGTTTGTGCAAGGTGTACGTAGATATCGGCGTTGGGAATTCCAGATACAGGAAGGCGAAAATGCAGCACTTCTCAACACTGAAGATGGTTTATGGAAACTCCTTGATGGAATGATTTCTCCTTCAACTGCTCGCATTTTGCGTAGCGCTGTGTATCGATTCCACGCAGTGGTAGCACCCGTAATGCAACATGGCAACGTGTATTTAGCAGGAGACTCTGCGCATCAAACTCCACCGTTTGCTGGGCAAGGTTTGAATTCTGGAATGCGCGATGCAATCAACCTTGCGTGGAAGTTTTCATTCATTACTCGTGGACTTGCAACGGAGAATATTCTTGCCACTTATTCACCAGAGCGTGTGCCCCATGTGCGCAGCACCATTGCACACGCAGTAGATATGGGCAGGCTCATCGATCAATTGGGAGGCCGCGTAAGTCACGGAGTTGATGTAGAAAGCGGGTATGGCGGCACACGGCCTAGTCCGTTCTTGGAATCTGGCATCGTGACAGGTAGCGACGAAAGAGTAGGGCATCAATTCTGGTATCACCCTGCAGTGTCGCAAGCTGTTCAGCACAATGGTGCATCGTTTGCTCTAGTAACAGCAGAGCCGATGGAAATTCCAGTCGACTTCGCATTGATTCCCATTGTCAATGTTGTTGCCCCTGACACCTTGGGTGGTGCATTTGCAATCGTGGTTCGTCCGGACAGGTATGTGGCAGCAGTAGCAAACAACATCACAGAGTTATCTGCATCTGCGGCTATTCTCGCTTCGTATGTCTGAACCGACTCCACAATTTCAGGTGCGACCTGAACTGAAAGAAAAACACGACTGCATGTCGTGTGGTTCGCCGTTTGCTACAGCGTGGAGCACTACAGACGGGAAAGCCTGGTTGTGTCGTGAGTGTGCAAATCTGCACGGTCTCGGTTGCCCTTAGGCAAGAACTCTTGTTAAGCCTCGATTGGCTACTGCGCCTACTTTGTCGAAAATGCGACTCAGCATGATATTCATCGGCCACACAATGAGGTTTGCAGTGAGCACCGCATCGTACGTGACATCGCAACCTGTGGCAGTGGGCGTAATTGTCACTCGATCAACTGATGTAAACATCCAGTTTTTTCCTTTGACAAGAACATTGGTAGGGGAATCGAATTCAACTGTCTCGTAACGCAACACAGAGTCTTTGCCACCAATACCTTTCACAGTGATATCGAAAATAGTGCCGAGTCCAGCACCGCTTCCTTTCACCTGTTCAATACGAATGATTCCTTTATCCCACTCTGCAAAGTTGCGAAGATCGGACATATAAGCGAATGCTTCTTCTGGAGTTTTGGAAGAAGGAACTGTGGTGACGTAATGAGCCATACCGTAAGCCAACCATGGTGACATTCATTCCATTCCCGAATAGGGAAATTGTTCCTAGGCTCACACTATGAAGGATTCTTGTCCTGCGCCCGTAACACGGCCGGTTATGAAGCAGCAATGGCAAGAACTTGCCTATATCCATTGGCGTTACGACCCTTCGGTGGTGCAAGCGTTGTTGCCCGCGGGATTAGAAGTAGACACATTCGATGGTTCTGCTTGGGTAGGTCTCATACCTTTCTCTATGCGCAATATCTCGTTTCCGGGAACTCCAGCCATTCCCTACCTCGGATCATTTCCTGAAGTGAACGTGCGTACCTATGTAATAAAAGACGGAATCCCTGGTGTGTGGTTCTTCTCGCTCGATGTCAATCGGTTACTTCCTGCTCTCGCTGCACGAGCTTCTTATTTCTTGCCGTACTGCTGGGGGAGCGCATCGCATGTAGTGACTCCTGAATCTCTAGTCACCACAGTGAAACGTCGGTGGCCACATGCTGCATCAACATCAATTCGAGTGAGCATAGGAGAACGCATTGAACAGCCCGATGCACTCGCGGTGTTCTTGTCGGCACGGTGGGGTTTATATTCAAACGGGTTTGGCTCCGCACTTCGTTACGTACCAGTCGATCACGAAACCTGGATTCTGTACACGGCAACGCTTGAGAGTCTCAACGACACATTGGTAGTAGCCGCTGGACTGCCAGCACCACAAGGCGATGCGCATGTGATGTATTCGCCCGGTGTATCGGTGCGAATCGGGTTACCGCATTCGGTTTAGCGTCGGCGTGGTCGCGCAGCAGGCATCCAGTTATCGCCTGCAGTTTCATTGATGTGTTGTACGTAGCGCTCGCCAACGGGCTCAAGAATTGACAACAGCGTGTTTGTGTTCTCTTCTCCAAAATGACGCCATGCAATTTCACACAGAACATCGGTGCGGTCTTCAAGGTCTTGTCGATACGCAACACCGGCGTCATTCACGACACCATCGGTTACAAATCCGCGCGAGGAAAGGTTTTCGAGGGCTGCAGATATTTCGGCATCGTCTGCTCCACGGCTACGCGGAATCCATTCTTTGGGGT